>NZ_JBFTQY010000027.1:0-71558 GCF_056399245.1 Rhizobium sp. 01N447_2 | reverse complement strand
GTGTGCGCCGGGCTGCGCTACGAAACCCAGGAGACCAACCATACTTTGGGACTGACCCACCTGTCGGGACGCCTGAAGCGACGGTCGCTGATTGTGATATTCTCCGATTTCGTCGACACCATTACGGCGGAGCTGATGATCGAGAACATGCAGGTGCTCGCCCGGCATCACTTCGTCGTCTATGTCGCCTTGCGCGATCCGATGCTGGCCAAGCTCATCGAGCCAGAGGAAACGACGCTCGATGCCGTCGCTCGCTCGGTTGCGGCGCGCCAGATCCTTCAGGAGAGGCGCGCCGTCATGGAAAAGCTGGCGCGTCTCGGGGTGCTTTGCCTCGACAGCACGCCGGAGGCACTGACTTCGGATCTCATTGCGCGCTACATCGAAATCAAATCCCGTGAGATGATATGATGGATATCGGTATCGACGGCAGGATGGATAGGCGCGCGACAGTCAATGTCGACGCCGTTCAGAACGATACGCTTCGTTCGGCCCGCTTCCGGCTGGAGCGCGAGGCACACTGGCGTCAACTGGACGAACTCGTGACGCGTGCCGAGAAAGAGGGCGCAGCCACACTCGGCTATGATGAAGTCCGCAATCTCGCCACCGGATACAGGCAGGCGATGAACTCGTTGAGCGTGGCACGCGATATTTCTCTCGATCGCGCCTTGATCGCCTATCTGGAAAGCCTCTGCGCCCGGGCCTATCTCGTCGTCTATGCCCCGCAGGAAAGCCTGGGCGGCCTGATGTCGCGCCTGCTGTTGCACGGCATTCCCCAGGCCGTGCGTCGGTCGGCCCTGCCTTTGTTCATCGGCTTCCTGGCGCTCATTTTGGGCGCGCTAGCCGGATACAGGCTCTGCGCCAACGACCCGAGCTGGTTCTATACCTTGGTGCCGCCGGAGATGGCCGACCAGCGCACGCCTGATGCCTCGACCGATTACCTGCGCTCGACCATCTATGGCGATGAAGGGCATGACAGCGACCGGCTGGCCGCATTTTCCGCCTTTCTCTTTTCCCACAACACCACCATCGTCATCCTGATCTTCACGCTGGGTGTGTTCGTGTCGGTGCCGAGCTTCATCCTGACCTTTTACAATGGTCTGATCCTCGGCGCGTTCTTCGCGATGTTTTATCGCAGAGGGCTCGGCTACGACGTCTTCGCCTGGCTCTCGATCCACGGCGTGACCGAGCTTGCGGCCATCGCCATTGCCTGCGCGGGTGGGGCAAGGCTCGGACTTGCCGTTCTCCTTCCCGGTACCAGAACCCGAAAGGAAGCCTTGCGCCACCAGGCGCATGATGCCGTCAAGCTCGCCATCCTGGCGGCGCTGATGCTCATCGTGGCAGCCTTCATCGAAGGGTTCCTGCGTCAGCTGATTCAGGATCCGTTCTGGCGCATCGCTATCGGCTGGGGGATGGGCCTCTTCTGGGTAGGCTGGCTGCTGCTTGGAGGTCGCGAAAGCAAGGTTTCGCGCGAGGCCATGCGATGAGCCAGGCAGTCACCGACGGCAAGCGCATCGAGCAGTTCATCCCGCCGGAAGGCGTCCCGATCACCTTCGCCATTGCCTCGATCGGAACCCGTTTCGGCGCGCAATTCCTCGACATCGTCTTCACCTCGATCATCATGTTCGTCTGCGCTGTGGCCATCCTCTTCACAGGCGTGCTGCCCATGACCGCCGAGGCGATGCTCATGGTGCTGCTCGGTTTTCTGGTGCAGATCCCCTATTACATTCTCTCGGAGCTCATCTGGAACGGACGCACGCTCGGAAAGAGAATCACGGGCATCCGCGTCATCAACATGGACGGACGGCGGCTCACGCCGCACCAGGTGACCGCACGCAACCTGATGAAACAGGTGGAGATTTTCGCCCCCATGGGCCTCTTGGCTTCGGTCGGCRCGCAGTCGGCCTGGGAAAACGGTCTGACGAGCCTCTGGCTTTTAGCGGTGGTCATCGTCCCCTTCACCAACCGACGCCGGCAAAGGCTTGGCGACATCATCGCCGGCACCCTGGTGGTCGACACTCCGCGCTCCGTACTGCTCTCCGATCTCGTGCTTTCTGCTCCTGCCGCCGCATCATCGCAGGCGGAGTACGAATTCTTGCCGGAACATCTCGATGTCTACGGCAAATATGAGCTGCAGACGCTGGAGGACGTGCTTCGCGACTCCACAAAGAGGTCCAATCATAAAGAGATCGAACAGATCGTTCGAACCATTACCCGAAGGATCCGGTATGAAGACACCGTGAAGCCCGGCCGGGAGCTGGTTTTCCTGAATGAGTTCTATCGCGCCCAGCGCGAGCATCTCGAGAGCTTGAAGCTCTTCGGCACGCTTCGCGAAAACAAATATCATGAGCATTCGCGATCAGAGGCGAAGAAACTGGTTTGAAGCGACGTCGTTTCCGAAACAACGCGCATCTAGGGCAGGAACAGTACGTTGTACTGATCGAAATCGCCCGGCAGCTCACGGACCTTCATTTCCTCTTCGCGATCCTCGAACAGCACGAGGCAATCCTCGTAGAAGCCTGAGAGCATTGATATGAAGGCCTTCGTTCCCTCCGGGCCGTAAAAAAGCGGCGTGAACTCCATGTAGAGCGGCACGCGGCGGGCAAGCAGCGGCTGCATTGAGCGGCAGGCGACCGGCTCGTAGCCCTCGATATCCATCCAGACGAGGCCGATTGCGGCCGGATCGACCGAAAGCCCGGCAAGGATTTCGGAAACCGGCTTCACCGGCACGCTGATCTTCTTGTCTGTCGGGCTTTGGCGGATGGCGCTGCTCTTGCCGTGATTGTTGAGGTTGAGAAAAAAGTCGATCTCGCCTTCGCTCTCGCCGGCGGCGCAATGGACGAGCCGGACCTTCTCCTCCAGCCGGTTCTGGCGGATGTTAAGTTGAAGCAGCGGGAAATTGCGCGGATCGGGCTCGATGCTGACGATCTGGGCGTAGGTGTCGCTGAGGGCGAAATAGACGGTCTGGGTGCCGATATTGCCGCCGATCTCGAGCAGCGTCGCATCCTTTCTGAGCAGGCCGCGCTCGCGCAGGATGACGATCAGCCGGTCGACGGCCTCGCGCTCGAAATGGCCCTTTCGGAAGACCTTGCGGCCGATATAGTCGGCCGGCGAGAAGGTCATCAGGTGATCACCAGCGTCGACCGTCATCGAAACCACACGCGGGCCGATATTCTCGATCAGCAGGCGGCGGCCGAAGCGGGTGTCGAAGAAGCGCGAAGCGGTCGCATTGCGCGCCCTGCGCAGCCGGCGGCTCCAGTATTTGGCGGTCAGCCAGGGCTTGCCGGGCATCAGGTTTTTCCTTCGAGCGGCTCTGCCGCTTTCTCTCTCGGAATGACGTAGACTTTCAAGGGCAGGGCCCGGCCGCGCACACTGATTTCACGGCTTTCGATGCCGGCGAGATCGGCACCCGAAAGGCTCGCCACCGGCTCGGAGATGACGATCGCCGCCTCGAACTCCTTGGCAGCGCTTTCCAACCGGCTCGCAACATTCACGGTATCGCCGATCGCCGTCATGCTGCGCACCCGGCCGTATCCCATCGTGCCGACGACGGCGGGGCCGGTGTGAATGCCGATCGCGATGCGCAGCGGCAGCGCCAGTTCGTCGGCGAGTTCTGCGGCGAGTTTCTCGATCTCGGCGACGATTGCTGCTGCTGCATTGAGCGCCTGGCGGCAGGCTTCCTCCGGCGTGGTATTGAGTCCGAAGAGCGCCATGGCGCCGTCACCGATGAACTTGTCGAGCCGTCCGCCCGCCTGCTCCACCGCCTTGCCGATGATGGCGAAATAGCGGTTCAGCAGGAAGACGACATCGAAGGGCAGGCGGGTTTCCGTCAGCGTGGTGAAATGGCGGATATCGACGAAGAGCACGGCGATCTCGCGCTCACGGCCGGGGCTCGTCTCCTGGCTGTTGGCAGGAAGTGCTGCCTCGGTCGCCGGGACGAGAAGCGGCGCGACCGCAACGTCGCGGTTCGGACGAAGCTGGCAGGCGAGCCGGACATCCGGGCCGGCATTGATGCGCCTCAATGTCGTCTGTTCCATCTTGTCGGGGGCAGGCAGGCTGTCGTAATCGCCAAGGATCTGCACGCGGCAGGTGGAGCACTGGCCCTTGCCGCCGCAGACGGCATAATGCGGCAGACCGCCGAGCCGGCTTGCTTCCAGCACTGAGAAGCCGCGCGGCACGCGGATGACCTCGCCGCCCGGATAATTTACGGCGACCTGGTCAAGCCGCTCCTTCAGCTTGCGCCGGGCGCGGGCAGCGACGACGATGAGCAGCGAGGCCGAGAAGGCGCCGTAGAGCCCGGCGCGGATCATGGCGACCTGACGGTGAACTTCCGGGTTAGAGGCGTAACGGGTGTTGATGCCCTCCTTGTAGGCGCTGACCGTCATTGACTGCTGGTAGGAAGGATCGGCGAGCGTCCGGCCCATTTCGACGAAGCCGAGCAGCGAGAGCACCGGTACGAGGATCGCAAGCGCCAGCAGCAGTGGCGCAAAGTCTGGATACCAGGAACGGTAGCGCAGCCAGAAATGGATGCCGATGCAGCCGTGGATCCAGACGGCGACGACACCGAGCGCCTGCCGCGCACCGTTCGCCGGATTCCGGATCCAGAGCATGCCGACGACCGTCTCGTAGTCRTCGATGTAGCCGTAGAACTCGTGGGCGATGCGCGTGCCGATGACATGATCGAGGAGCAGCAGCGGGATCAGCAAGCCGAGCACGATCTGCGCCATTTCCCCCTTCGGCATGACGAGGCTGCGGCGCATGTAGATGGCGCGCAGCACCAGCGCGATATGGGTGAGAACCGACGAATAGAAGATGGCGGTCCCCAAAGGATTGCGCCAGATCGCCAGGAAGAGGTGGGCGGCTTTATCGGCGGCGGTAACCGAAATCAGGCCAATCGCATGGTTCGACAAATGCAGCAGGACGAAGATGAAAATGACGAGGCCGGAACCGAGCCTCGCCCTTCTGATCGTACGCTCCGAAAAAATCCCTGTGGCCGAGACCGTCGTCATTCATTCCCGTTCTTGTCGATGTAACCGCAGGCCCATAGAGATTGAGAAAGAGGCGGAATTGCTTCGATCGCGATCACATTCCATATGCTTATGCGCAAGTTTTAATGAAGGGGACAATAGCGGAATTTTCGTCATAGGCACGAGTGCCCATTGTAAACAGTATGTCTTACCTGAGGTGTCCCAATGCGGGTGGCTTTTTACGCGCCGATGAAATCGCCGAACCATCCGGTGCCATCGGGCGACCGGCTGATGGCGCGGCTGTTGATCCGGGCGCTGGAGCTTGGCGGACATAAAGTCGACCTCGTTTCCGAATTCCGCACCCATGCCTCGACACGGGAGGCGGCAGCGGCGCTCGAACCCGCCATCGGCGCCGAGCTGGAGCGGCTGCGGCTGACATGGAAATCCGCGCCGCGACCGGAACTCTGGTTCTGCTATCATCCCTATTACAAATCGCCCGATCCCTTGGGGCCGGCGATATCAGCCGAGTTTTCCATTCCCTATGTCACCGCCGAAGCCTCCTATGCGGCAAAACGCGACCGGACCGGCTGGGCAGCATCACAGAAGCGCGTGGGCGAAGCGATCATGCAGGCGGCGGTCAATATCAGCTTCACCGAACGCGACCAGGCCGGGCTTGCAGCCGCATTTCCGCAGGCGCGGCTTGCCGAGTTGAAACCCTTCATCGACACGGCACTGTTCGAGAGGGTGTCGCCGGCGCCCGATCCGCGCCGGCTGATGACGGTCGCGATGATGCGGGCCGGCGACAAGATGGACAGTTATGTCATGCTCGCAAAAGCATTGCGGCTGATCGAAGACCGACCCTGGACGCTTGCCGTCATCGGCGATGGTCCGATGCGCCAAGAGGTGCAGGGTCTGTTTGCCGGCCTTGCCGGCCGCATCGAATGGCTGGGCGAGCGGAATGCCGTCGAGATCGCCGAACTGCTTGGGCATGGCGGCATCTATGTCTGGCCCGGTTGCGGCGAGGCCTATGGCCTTGCCTATCTGGAAGCCCAGGCCGCCGGCCTGCCCGTCGTCGCGCAGGAAACGGCAGGCGTGCCAGCAGTGGTCGAGGCTGGCGTGACCGGCCTGCTGTCGCCGGATGGCGATGTCACCGCCTATGCCGAGGCCGTGGCTGCCCTGCTTGACGACAGGCAAAGGCGCGACGCCATGGGGCAGGCGGCGCGGCGCTTCGTGCTTGGGCAACGTTCGCTTGTGATGGCGGCGCAGGTATTGAACGGAATTTTGCGGGACAATGCAGGAATAGGAGTGACGTGATGACCGACAGGATGGCCTGGGACCCTCTGCGCCGCGAGCTTGACCGCTGGCAGGMTGCCGGCCGCGTGGCGCGGTTCTGGCTGCGGGATGACGATGCTGTCGAGCCGACCCTGGCGCTGGAGATGCTGATCGCGCTGGCTGGCGAAAACGAGGTTCCGCTGATGCTTGCGGTCATTCCCGGCCTGACCGGCGAGGCGTTGGCCGTGCGGCTGGGGGAGGAAGCAGACGTCGCTGTCGCCGTGCATGGTTGGTCGCATAAGAACCATGCGGGGCTTAAGGCGAAGAAACAGGAACTCGGCGGCGAGCGGYCGACGGAGGTCGTGCTCAGCGAGTTGGGTGAGGGGTTCCGGCTGCTGGAACGGCTGCATCCGGCCCGCTTCCTGCCGGTGCTGGTGCCGCCGTGGAACCGGATCGACGCTGCCCTCATTCCGGCGCTGCCGGCGCTTGGATTTGCAGCCCTTTCGGTCTACGGCCGGGCAAAGCATGGCAGTCCGGTGCCGCTTCTCAACACACATGTCGATATCATCGACTGGCATGGCACGCGCGGCGGACGGGGCGAGGCGGAATTGGTGACCGAGCTGGTGGCGGAGCTTCGCGACCGGTTTGCCGGCAGCGACGAGCCTATCGGTGTCCTCACCCACCATCTGGTGCATGACGCGGCCGCATGGGACTTCCTGTCGGCCTTGTTTGCAGTGACGGGCGGGCATCCGGCCGTCCGCTGGTCATCGGCATCGGAACTGCTAGAGCATGTCGCGTAAAAGTGCGCCGCGGTTTTGCGATAACGACATGCGCAAAAGCAAGACCTAAAGCGCGAGGAGCGAATCTGAAAGATCGCGACGCGCTTTAGGGCCTTAGACATTGCCGATCAGGCGGCGTGAACGCGTCCGAGGAAGTCTCGCATGAGTGCTACGACGTCATCGAGATGCGTCTCGAGCAGCCAGTGGCCGCCGCCGAGCAGATGCAATTCCGCATCCGGCAGATCGCGCAGATAGGCCTGAGCCGATTTTTCCGGCATGTAGTGGTCGTTCGGCCCCCAGACGATCAAGGTCGGAGGCTGGTATTCCTGCAGATATTTGCGGTGTTCCGGGAACCAGGCCCGGTTCTCCTTCAGTCCGGCGATCAGGTCTATGGCGATTTCCTTGCGGCTTGGCGTGATCAGCGACCAATGCAGCTTCCAGAGATCCGGCGGGATGGTGTCGGCCAGAGAGGGCGGCAGATCGTTGAGGAATTCCTCCTTGAAAGTCTCCTCGCTGACCGCTTCCGCCAGCACCTTCCTTATCTCCGATTCAGGAAGCGTCCACGTCGCCTCGATATC
Organism: Rhizobium sp. 01N447_2; assembly: GCF_056399245.1. Lineage (NCBI taxonomy): Bacteria > Pseudomonadati > Pseudomonadota > Alphaproteobacteria > Hyphomicrobiales > Rhizobiaceae > Rhizobium > Rhizobium sp. 01N447_2. Next base: position 63,965 of record NZ_JBFTQY010000027.1, on the reverse strand, counting down.
CGCATATTTCGGCCCGAGGGCATCTTCATAGGGGATATCGCCATTCTGGATGATCAGCGCCACGATCCGCCGCGGGTCTCTGATCGCCAAGCGCGCACCGATCGGCGATCCGAAGTCGTGGAGGTAGAGGACAAACCGGTCGACATTCATCGCGCTGACGAAGGCCTCCAGCCAGGCAGCGTATCCATCGAAGCTGTAGTCGAAATCATCAGGCGTGCCGCTGTAGCCCGCACCCGGGAAATCCGGCGCAATCAGGCGCCAATGGTCGGCAAGGCGCGGTATGAGATTGCGAAATTCATAGGATGAGCAGGGATATCCGTGCGGCAGCAACAAGACCGGAGCATCTTCTCGGCCGGCCTCGCGGTAGAAAGTCTCGACCCCTGCAACCGTCATCCAGCAATGTCGCACGAGAGTGGACCTCGAGCCTGCGGCGCTGCCGCTCACTTTCGGTCCTCCTCATGCTGCTCGGCGCCTTCCACCGGTCGCAGCCACGGCTCGCGGCGCTTGATCCAGAGTTCGTAACGCGGCACAAGCGGCGTCGGCGCCTCGGACAGGATGCCGAGTTTGATTTCCGCCTCTTCGTCATCGACGGAAAACAGCCGCGAACCACAGCCGGTGCAGAAATGCCGACCCTGGAACTCGCCGGTTTGCCCTGAATGTTCGAATTGGCCGGCGGGCCAGATCCCGTAGAAGGTAAAGGCCGAACCGCTTTCTTGTCTGCAGTCCGTGCAATGACAGATTCCAACGCGCAAGGGTTCGCCCCGGACAGAAATGTGCACCTGCCCGCAGAGACACTTTCCGGAAAGCACGGTCATGACGGAGCCTGTTTCGTTGATTTGCGCTGCCGGGAAAACGGTCTGGCCCGGCATCTGTTCCGTGGCGACGAAGCAGGCATGCTCGGTTCGACTTCGTCGAAGAGCTTCAGACTGGACAAGATAACGGGAGGCCCCTAGCGGACCTACTCAATCACCACGATCTGATTGTCGCGGGCGGCAAAGGACTCGGGGAAGGCTGCCTGCGCTTGCATTTCCATCTGGGCCAGCTGTTCGTCCGTGCGGGAGGGGGCATGGTGGAAGAGCGCAAAGCGCTTGGTGCCCGCCATCTTCGCAAGCTCGGTGCCGTGCTGCCAGGTCGAATGGCCGAAGCCCTTGAAACGCTGCATTTCGTCTTCGTTGTAGGTGCAGTCGTAAACGACGAGATCGGCATCCCGCATCATCTCCAGCGAAACCGGATCGTAGCTGCCTGGAATATGCTCGATGTCATAGACGAGAGCGACCGAACGGCCCTGCCATTCGATGCGGTAGCCGATGGCGCCGCCCGGATGGTTCAGCATGAAGGTCTTGATCTCGATGCCCGCATGGGGCGTCAGCACCTGGCCGGCGTGGAAATCGCGGAAGTTCATCGTCGCCTGGCAGATGTCGGTCTTGACGGGAAACCAGGGCGGGCTGATGAACTGCTCGACCATTTCCCGCGTGCTCATCTTGCCATCGAGATGGCCAGACCAGATGTTGACGTTGATCGAGGGGTAATAGATCGCCTTGAAGAAGGGCAGGCCGATGATGTGGTCATAATGGCAGTGGCTGAAGAACAGGTCGACGTCGCTGACACTGTCGGCGAGCAGCGAAAGCCCAGCCTCACGCAGGCCGGAGCCTGCGTCGAAGATCATCCTATGTTCTCCGCAGCGAATTTCGATGCAGGAAGTGTTACCGCCGTAGCGATCGAACTCGGGGCCCGACACGGGAATACTGCCGCGGACGCCCCAAAATTTTACCTGAAACAAATCTGTCGTCATCGTTCTTCAAACCGGCCTTCCCACGTCGCCATCGTAGTCATTGTTCATCCCGATGCGAAGCAGTAGAATTCCACGGGTTTGCCTGTGCCCCCTTTCATTCTCCTAACCGCTAGCGGAAGAAGAAGTAGATTTTCCTAAGCAATCGGCTTTCGCTTCGGAAAGCAACCCAGTATGGTTCGTTTTCGGTAAACGGGCTGCTGAGCGCGGGATTTTCCCGTATGTCATGCCTATTAGATGGTTGCGCGCGATTGAAAAAACAATTGCTGCCCTGTTGAGCCGAAAAATCCAGTTTTTTGAGCAGTACGCAAGCCGGGCCAAAGGGCTTGGTCCAACAGGCATGGGGCACCTGTATTGTGGTCAGGCCCTGCTCGACCCGGTCACTTCCACGTTCTCCGGAAAAACCAGCATCATATGAGAAAATTCTAATTCCCATTCTGCGAATGCTTCCTTGATTGAGAAGGCCAGAAAGAGATATATCCGACGAAACAGAAAATATAAGAGACTCGCCCATGTTGCAGCCGGTTATAAACGAGACCATTGCCGAGAGCAGCTACAGGCGCATTCGGGCCGACATCATTTTTGGTCGGCTGGCGCCAGGACAAAAGTTGAAGTTGGAAAGCTTGAAGGAGTCCTACGAGACCAGCATCAGTACGCTTCGAGAAGTGCTGAATCGGCTGTCCTCCGAGGGGCTTGTCGTTGCCGAGGGACAAAAAGGTTTCGAAGTGTCTCCGGTGTCCGTTTCAGACCTCAAGGAGACAGCGGCACTCAGGCTTCTCCTGGAAACACATGCGCTGGAACAGTCGTTCGTGCATGGCGACGTTGAATGGGAGGCTCCCCTGGTCTCGGCGCATTACAAATTGGCACGGATGGAACAGGTGATGGCATCGGGCGACACCAGCAGGGCGGAGGACTGGAAGCGTTACGACTGGGAGTTTCACCAAGCGCTGATATCCGCCTGCGGGTCGAAACTGCTGATGGAGACGCACTCGGTGATCTTCGACAGATATCTCAGATATCAGATGGTCGCCTTGTCCTATCGAGGCGATGTCGCGGCCAATGAACACCAACAGCTTTTGGATGCGGCGCTGCGACGTGATGCGGAGACGGCCAAGCGCGTGCTTGTGCTGCATATCCAGGGCGGGGTCGAACATGCGCTGGCAAGAGGGACGCTGAAATAGAGATGATCCGGAGGTTTCTCTTCGCGCTTTAGGTCCACCAACACAGATGACATTTCGGCAAAACCAGGAAAAGCCATGCTCAAGCAAGTCCACGACCCGGCTGAAACAGTAAGCGATGTCGTCTTCCGGCAGATCCGCGAGGATATCATATCCGGGACATTGCCGCCGGGAGCCAAGATCAAGCTGGAGCAGGCAAAGGAGCGCTACTCCATCGGCATTTCATCGCTGCGTGAAATTCTGAGCCGCCTGACCACGGAAAACCTCGTTGTCGCCGAGGGGCAGCGTGGCTTTGAAGTCAGCCCTGCTTCGCGCCGCGAACTTCTGGAGCTCGCCGACCTCAGGATCGTTCTTGAAACGCATGCGATCGGCCTTGCCTTCGCTGCGGGAAATCTTGAATGGGAGGGGCGTATCGTCGCCGCCCATCACCGGCTGGCTGCCGCCGAACGCAAGCTCCTTGCCGGCGACGTGTCGCGGACAGTCGACTGGGTCCGATACGACTGGGAGTTCCATCAGGCGATCGTCTCGGCCTGCAATTCGGCGACGCTGATGGCGACATTGTCGTCTGTCTTCGACCGCTTTCTTCGTTACCATATGCTGGCCGAGAGTTTTCGCGGAAAGCCAGTCGTCGATGACCACAGGCTTCTGTTCGAACTTTCCATTCAGCGCGACGTCGCGGGCGCGACCGACGTCGTCAAAAGGCACGTTCAAAGCGGCGTGGAGCATGTGCTCAAGAGCGGCCGGATTCGCTAGAGCTTCCAGGAAAGTGCGAAGTGGCTTTCCAAATCAAAAGCTTAGAGTGGCTCTGCGCTCCATGAAAAGCAGAACCGCTCTAAACCTGGACCTCAGGAGGCGTCTGTCGGAATTCCTTCCGGACGCATCTGTTTCTTCAAAGCGGCGATCCGGAAAATAGCGTTCGGCGCGCCGTAGCCGCGATAGCCGCGGCGCTCGACGATCTCGAAAAAGAAACCCTCTCCATATGTTCCGCTATAGAGCTGGAAATATTCGCCATGCTCGTCCCGGTCATAGAGGATGTTTTCCGCCTTCAGCCGCTCGGTGAGTGCAGGATCGAGGCCGAAGCGTGCTTCGACGTCATCGTAGTAGTTCGGCGAAATGTGCAGTGATCTGAAACCGCACACACGAAGGTTTTCGGCGGTCGCAAAGATGTCGTCGGTCAAGAACGCCAGGTGCTGGATGCCGGCCCCGAATTTCTCGGCCATGAAATGTCCCGCCAGCGTACGGCGGTTCTCGGCGCCGTTCATGGTGATGCGCAGCGCCCCGGTGTCGTTCTCGACGACTTGGCTGCGGACCACCCCCGCTGGATCGATGATGTCGACCATCGGGGTCTTCCGCGTCTCGAAAATGGACGTGTAGAACAAAAGCCAGGTGAGCATTTCATCGTAGCCGACCGTCTGGGCGACGTGATCAATGCGCAAAAGGCCTGCCGACGGCGCGTCGCTGTCGTCCGTGACCGGCTGAAAGTCGATTTCGGAGAAACGACCCAATGCGCTCTTGTCGTCGATGAGATAGATGATCCCGCCCCCCACACCCCGAATGGCAGGCAGCTCGAGCTCACCATCTGCGACAGGCTGGATGAATGGCTCGGCATCCAAGGCGAGCGCCCGCTCATAGGCCTTTGCCGCATCGTCGACGATCAGGGCCATGGCATATGCAAAAGTACCGTGAACGGCGTAGGCCGCGTTGGCAAATCCTGCCTGATCGACATTGACGAGGATCCGGATCTCGCCCTGCTCGAAGAGAGAGACTTTCTTCGTGCGGTGGATCGCCGTCTTTTTGAACCCGAGGGTGCGCAGCAAGGCAACCAGCTCGACTTCGTCTTCCTCGTCCGTGGCAAACTCGACGAAGCCGACGCCCTTGACGGAAGGCCTTTCCGGCATCGCCGCCCCGGTCATGCTGCCGATGCCGAGATGGCGGCGCACCTGATCGCCAAGATAGATCAGCGAGCGGTGGCCGTCGGCGGCAATCGCCCGCGACAGACCGCCTCGAAACTGGTCGTTGAAGATCTCCAGGGAGAAATACCCGTCATACCCTGTCGCCGCGACGGCTTCGGTGAACGCCGTGACGGGCAGGTCGCCTTCACCCGGCATGTTTCGGAAGTGGCGGCTCCAATAGAGCAGGTCCATGTCGATCAGCGGAGCATCGGCAAGCTGGACGATGAAGATCTTCTCCTTGGGAATCGAGCGGATGGAATTGACGTCGATCTTGCGTGACAAGGTGTGGAAGCTGTCGAGGATAAGGCCGACATTTGGATGATCGGCGCGACGCACGATCTCCCAGGCGTCGCGATGGTCGCTGATATGGCGACCCCAGGCAAGCGCCTCGTAGCCCACCCTCAGTCCACGCCTGGCGGCACGCTCGCCGAGTTCATGAAAGTCCGCCGCTGCCCGGTCGATGCCGCCGATGGCTGCCGGCGAGACGTTCGAGCAGACGAGCACCAGGTCCGTTCCCAGCTGCTGCATGACGTCGAACTTCCGTTCCGCGCGGTCAAACGTGCGGCTTCGCAGCGGCTCCGGCATGCCTTCGAAATCACGAAATGGCTGAAACAGGGTGATCTCCAGGCCATGGTCGCGGACGAGTTTTCCGACATCGGCCGGGCTTCCGTCGAAGGCGAGGAAATCATTCTCGAAGATCTCGACGCCGTCGAAGCCCGCTCGGGCGATCGCCTCGAGCTTCTCCGGAAGTTCGCCGCTGATCGTGACAGTCGCAATCGAGGTCCTCATGTCAAAGCCCTTCCGATATCCGTGCGAGATTGAACGAGCGCCGAACACGACGATGCGTTCCTGAAAACCGCTCGCTACTATTATGGCAAATGTCGTGAGGAATTCAAATAGCGTGTCTTATGATAAATTCTCATATGATTTTAAAAAACTCTGTTGATTTGAGGGTCCTTCTCTGGCAATCATTCCTCACACAGTCAAAAGGTGAGGTGGCTGTCCGGTCGAATGACCGCCAAAGGAGGAGGAGTTACATGTTCAAGTCTTTGCTAACGCGCCGAAACGCGATGCTCGGAGCTGCGGCCCTGGTGGCTGCCGTTACCCTGGCGCAACCGGCCGCCGCCATCACGCCTGATGAAATCAAGGCTCGCGGCAAGATCATCGTCGGAATTCAGGGCGACAACCCGCCCTGGGGCTTTGTGACCAGCGGCGGCAAACAGGACGGCCTCGATGCCGATATCGCAACGCTGTTTGCCAAGGAACTGGGTGTTTCCGTCGAGTTCGTGCCGCTTGAAGTCAACAATCGCATTCCCGCACTGACGGCCGGCCGTGTCGACGTTCTGTTTGCCACGATGGCGATGCTGCCGGATCGCGCAAAGGCTGTGCAGTTCAGCAAGCCCTATGTTGCCAACGCCATCGTTCTGATTGGTCCGAAATCCGCAGAGATCAAGACCAATGCCGACATGGCCAAGTTCACTGTCGGCGTCGCCAAGGGTGCAGCCCAGGACACGCAGGTGACCAAGAACGCACCGCCGAGCACCACCATCCGGCGCTATGACGGAGATGCCGCGAGCGTCCAGGCCCTGGTGTCCGGCCAGGTCGAGACCCTCGGGGGCAATATCTTCTATATGGACCGGGTGGAGAAGGCCCGTCCGGGCGAATTCGAAAACAAGCTTGAATTTCAGAAGCTCTATAACGGTGCTTGCACGCGTCTCGGCGAAAAGGAAATCAATGCGGCGATCAACACCTTTATCGACAAGATCAAGGCAAACGGCGAACTCAAGACCGTCTACGACAAGTGGATGAAGGTTCCAGTTCCGGCATTCCCGGAAAAGCTGGAAGGCATTCCGTTCGCGGCGAACTGAAAGCTCATAAATCGAGAATTTAGTCGAGGAGGTGGGCATCCCTGGTGATGCCCGCCAACGCTACCATCATGTTTCGAGACCGGCTTCGGCCCGCGTCCGGGAGCGCGATCATGAACAAGCCAATCTTTGTGCTCAATGGACCGAACCTCAATCTTCTCGGTCAGCGCGAGCCGGCGATCTATGGAACCACGACGCTTGCCGATATCAGGAAACGGTGCCTGACCAAGGCAAAGTCTTTGGGATTCGACGTCGAGTTTCGGCAGACCAATTTCGAGGGCGAACTGGTCGAGAGCGTGCATCAGGCCAGGACCGACGCCTGTGGCATCATCATCAATCCTGCCGGTTATACGTTCACATCGATCGCTCTTCTGGATGCGTTGAAAATGTTCGACCCGCCGAAGATCGAGCTGCACATTTCGAATGTTCATGCGCGCGAGAGCATCTACCACAATTCGCTGATCTCGCGCGTTGCCACCGCCATCATGATCGGCTTTGGAGCCGACGGCTACGAACTTGCTATCCAGGCGATGGCAGGAATGGTCAAGCGGGACTGAACTTTCAGGAAGACGGACCGGAAGGATCGCCATGAATTATAAGTTGGATTTCACCCCGGTCATAGATGGCCTGCCGAGCCTTCTGCTTGGCTGCCTCGGGACATTCTTGCTTGCCATTTGTGGGATGCTGCTGGCGATCATCATTGGAATTGGCGGCGTTGCGCTGCGCGACTCTGCGCTCAAACCGGCGCGATGGCTGGTCATCGCCTTCGTCGAATTGATCCGCAACACGCCTTTTCTGGTCCAGATCTTCTTCATCTATTTTGCGCTTCCGCTGACAGGCATCAGGCTGGATCCGACGCCGACGGCGATTATCGCGCTCGGCATCAACGGTGGTGCCTATGCCATCGAGATCATTCGGGGCGGCGTTCAGTCGATCCCGAAGGGACAGATGGAAGCGGGGCTCGCCCTTGGTCTGCACAAGGCTCAGGTCTTCCGTCTGATCATTCTCAAGCCGGCATTGCGGGCGATCTATCCGTCGCTGACGAGCCAGTTCGTCCTCCTGACGCTCACCACCAGCATTGCATCGGCGATTTCGGCCTACGAGCTGACCTCCGTATCGCAGCGCATCGAGTCGGAGAGCTTCCGCAGCTTCGAGGTCTACTTCACGGTCACGGTTTTCTATTTCGTGATCTCCTGGCTGATGATGCGCATCTTCGCGCTGTTTTCGGCGCGCTACTTCAAATATCCGGTCAAGTAGGAGGAATTCCATGGGTCACGACGAATTCGTCTTCCTCCTGATCGGCCTGAAGTGGACCGTGGTCCTGTCCGCCGTCGGCTTCGTCTGCGGCGGCATTGCAGGGCTCGGCGTCGCCCTTGCGCGCGCCTCGGGCATACCGCTGCTGGAACGCGTGACGGCCGCTTATATCGCCGTCTTCCAGGGCACACCGCTGCTGATGCAGCTTTTCGTCGTCTATTACGGCCTGGCGCTGCTCGGGCTGATGCTCGATGCCTGGGTGGCCGTTGCCATCGGCCTGACCCTGCATGCGAGCGCCTATCTCGGCGAGATCTGGCGCGGATCGATCGAAGCGGTTCCGCGCGGCCAGACGGAAGCGGCAAAGGCGCTCAGCCTCAGATACGTCTCGCGCATGAGGGATGTCATCCTGCCGCAGGCGCTGCGCATCTCGCTGCCAGCCACGGTCGGCTTCCTCGTGCAGCTGATCAAAGGCACCTCGCTTGCATCGATCGTCGGCTTCACCGAGCTTACGCGGGCCGGCAACATCATCTCCAACCAGATCTTCCAACCGCTGACGGTCTTCGGCATCGTCGGCGCTCTCTATTTCCTGATGTGCTGCCCACTGACGATCCTTGGCGCGCGCCTCGAACGAAAGTTTGCCGCCTCTGCGCGCTGATCCGCATCCCTCGTCTTCGATGCGGTCCAGCCGCCAACGTGGAGTTCTACCGATGACCAGTCCCAGTCCTGCTCAAGGCGCGGAAACGATGATCACCATGGAGCGGGTGGAGAAGTGGTATGGCGCTTTTCAAGCCCTGCACGACATCAACATATCGGTTCGCAGCGGCGAGAGGATCGTCTTGTGCGGGCCTTCCGGCAGCGGGAAATCGACACTCATCCGCTGCATCAACCATCTCGAAACCTACGAGAAAGGGGAAATCCGCGTCGGCGGAATTCTTCTCGGCAATCAGGCCAAGACCATCGATGCGATCCGTCGTGAGGTCGGCATGGTCTTCCAGCAGTTCAATCTGTTTCCGCATCTGACGGTGCTGCAGAACTGCATGCTGGCGCCGATGAAGGCTATCGGCGTCGGCAAGGCGGAGGCCGAGGAACGGGCACGCGGGCTGCTCGAGCGGGTCAAGATCCTGGAGCAGGCCGACAAATATCCGGTGCAGCTTTCGGGTGGCCAGCAGCAGCGCGTGGCCATTGCCCGCGCGCTTTGCATGCGGCCGAAGGTGATGCTGTTCGACGAGCCGACGTCGGCGCTTGATCCAGAGATGGTCAAGGAGGTGCTGGATACGATGATTGCGCTGGCCGACGAGGGCATGACGATGATCTGCGTCACCCACGAAATGGGCTTTGCCCGCCAGGTCGCAGACCGCGTGATCTTCATGGCCAGCGGCGCGATCGTCGAGGAGGCCCCGCCGGCCGAGTTCTTCACCAACCCACAGCATGAGCGAACCAGGAAATTCCTCGGAGAAATCCTGCGGAAGTAGGGCGTCTCAAGGTCGATGCCTCTGGCAAATTATGGGAGCCGGCAATGAAGCCGCTAGAGATTGCAGTCATAGGAGCCGGCCTCATCGGCAGGCGCCACGTCGAGCGAATTATCTCCGAGCCCGGAACCGTTCTCTCGGCGGTGATCGATCCTTCTGCCGCCGGGCGCGACTTTGCCGAGAATGTCGGCGCCCGATGGTACCCGAGCTTCTCAGACATCCGCGTCGAGGACAGGCCTGACGGCATCATCGTGGCAACGCCGAACCAGCTCCACGTTGAGAACGGAATGGAAATCGTCGCTGCCGGCATCCCTGTCCTGATCGAGAAGCCGATCGCCGACGATGTCGATGCGGCGGCAGCACTGGTTGCCGCTGGCGAGAAGGCAGGCATACCGCTGCTCGTCGGCCATCACAGGCGCCACAATCCGATGATCCAGGCGGCCAAGCAGACCGTCGACAGCGGAAGGCTTGGCCGGATCATCACGGTGCACGGCACGTTCTGGGTCGCCAAGCCCGACGACTATTTCGACATCCCCTGGCGGCGCGAGGCTGGCGCCGGCCCGGTCTTCGTCAACCTGATCCACGATGTCGATCTCTTCCGATATCTCTTCGGCGGGGTCGAAGCCGTCCATGCGATGGAATCCCACGCCGTGCGGAACCATGCCGTCGAGGATACGGCCGTCGTGACGCTGCGTTTCGAAAGCGGGGTGCTTGCCACTCTCAACGGCAGTGATGCCGTGGCCGCGCCCTGGAGCTGGGAGACGACCACCGGCGAAAACCCTGCTTTTCCCCGTTACGATCAATTCTGCTACCAGATCGGCGGCACCAAGGGTTCGCTCGGAATTCCTGATCTGACGCTTTGGACGAGCCCTTCGAAGCCCGATTGGCTGGAGCCGCTTGCCGAGCAGCGCGTGACTTACCAAGCCGCCGATCCCCTTTGCGTTCAGCTCAGACATTTTTGCGATGTCATTCGTGGCGATGCCACGCCTCTGGTGAGTGGCCGGGAGGGCCTTGCCACGCTCACGGTCGTCGAAGCGATCAAGAGATCGGCGCACTGGGGGCAGATGATCCACCTCTCTAACGCCAGCGCCTCTTCCGATCCCCAGAAAGTCTGACCACATGATCACCGGGACGACCAAACTCATCGCTCACCTCGGCTACCCGACGGAGTCCTTCAAGGCGCCGCTGATCTACAATCCTTACTTCGAGAAGAACGGAATTGATGCCGTCGTCGTGCCGATGGGCTGCAGGCCGGAGGACTATTCGGCATTTCTGAAGCTTCTGTTCCGGTTGTCCAATATCCACGGTGCTCTGATCACGATGCCGCACAAGATTTCGACGATGGCGCTGCTCGACGAAACGTCGACCAACGCGAAAGTCGCCGGCTCGTGCAATGCAGTGCGTCTCGGTTCGGATGGCAGGCTGATCGGTGACATGTTCGATGGCGAGGGCTTCGTTCGCGGCGTGTTGCGCAAGGGTAAAAAGGTTGAAGGAGCCCATGCGCTCATTGCGGGTGCCGGCGGCGTCGGCTCGGCGATCGCCGCGTCGTTGGCACAGGCCGGCGTGGACCATCTCGCCATCTTCGACGCCAACGAGACGACCGCGACCGCGCTGCAGGACAGGCTGAGGAAATATTATCCGCAGCTTGAAGTAACGGTCGGCTCCGCCGATCCGGCAGGCTTCGACATCGTCGTCAATGCGACCCCTCTCGGAATGCGACGGGGTGACCCGCTGCCGATCGATATCGACCGCATCTCGCCTTCGACCTTCGTCGGCGAAGTCGTGATGACGAAGGAGATAACCCCTTTCCTCGAGGCCGTGCGGGCGCGCGGCTGTGCATTTCAGGTGGGGACGGACATGTTGTTCGAACAGATCCCGGCCTATCTCGAATTCTTCGAATTCCCGACGACGACGGCCGACAATCTGCGGGCAATCGCCAAACTCGGATGATGCGAATTCAGAGCATGGTGCCGAAAAGTCTGAGGGGTTTTCGGACGACTTCCTGTTCTAGAGCGAGGCGGTGATGCCGCCATCGACGGTCAGCATGTGGCCGTTGACGAAGGAGGAGGCATCCGAGGCCAGGAAGACGGCGGCGCCGACAAGCTCCTTGACCTCGCCCCAGCGGCCGGCCGGCGTGCGGGTTTCAAGCCAGCCAGAAAACTTCGGATCATCGACCAGCGCCTGGTTGAGCGGCGTACGGAAATAGCCGGGCGCGATCGCATTGATCTGCAGACCGTATTTAGCCCAGTCGGTCGCCATGCCGCGCGTCAGGTTCTTCACCGCACCCTTGGTGGCGGTATAGGGTGCGATGCCGGGACGGGCGAGTTCGGCCTGGACGGAGGCGATGTTGATGATCTTGCCGCGGCCGCGCGAAATCATTGCCTGGGCGACCGGCTGGCTGACATAGAACAGGCTGGAGACGTTTGTCTTGAAGATCTCGTCCCATTTGTCGACCGGGAAATTCTCCAGCGGTGCGCGAAACTGCATGCCGGCATTGTTGATGAGGATGTCGATCGGGCCGATCTCCGCCTCGATATAGGCGATGGCGGTTCGGCTGGCCTCCGCATCGGTGACGTCGAAGGCGGYGCTGACGGCATGGCGATGGCTGCGACGGATATCCTCGGCGGCGGCCTCGGCCTTCTGCGCGTTGCGGCCGTTGATGATGATCGAGGCGCCATGCTCGGCAAGCCCGACCGCCAAGGCGCGGCCGATGCCCTGACTGGAGCCGGTGACGAGGGCGCGGCGGCCGGAGAGGTCGAACAGGGGGAAGGTCACGAGGCTGCTCCTGATTTCATTGCGCTCTGCATAGCCGGTTTCCGGCATGAGATGCAAAGGCGCTGAATCAGGTGGTTCCAAGCCTCCTGATATTCCCCGTCAGCTCCTTCGCCAGTCGCAGGCTGGCGGCGGTTGCTATCGTCATTTGCGGCAGCAGCAGCCATTCGAGCGTCCAGGCAGCACCCGAGCGTTCCTGTTCGTGCACGAGGGACTGGTGGACGCCCGATAAAAGAGTGGCGTTGAAGCGCGCGAGCGAGATGAGGACTTCGGCAGAAACGGGGTTCTGCTTGTGCGCCATCGCCGACGAGGTGCCGCCGCCCGAGATTTCGATTTCATCGCCGTCCTGGGCAAGCAGCGCGATATCCTGCCCCATCTTGCCGAGACTGCCCGATATTGACGCGAACAGGCCGGCAATATCGGCGATTGGCAGACGCCCGCTTTGCCATTGCGGCGCATCGGTGAGGCCGAGTTCCTGGGCGAGGGAGGCGCGGATTGCCGCGGCCTGCGACCCGAGCTTGTCCAGCGTGCCTGCCGCACCCCCGAACTGAACGGGAAAACTCTGCTCGGTCAGGCGGTCGCGATAGGTCGTCAACGGTGCGCGCCACGCATTGAGGCGATCGGCGACGGTGATCGGGATCGCCGCCTGCATGCGGGTATGACCCATCAGCTGGTTCCGGCCGAACTGGCCGTCCAGCGCATCGAGCCCCGCGGCGATGGTGGAAAGCCGGCCGGCAAATAGGAAGACGACGGCCTTCAGGCGGATCATCAGGCTGGTATCGATGACATCCTGGCTGGTAGCACCGAGATGCAGGCTTTTTGCCGCTTCCTCGCCAACATCGGTACGCAGCTGCTTGATGAGGTCGGGAACGACGACGCCGTCCCTTGCCGTTGCCGATCGAAGACTGGAGACCTCGGGTGAGAAGGCGGCGCAGGTGTCAGCGATGCGCCTTGCGGCTTCGGCAGGGATCAGGCCATGAGCGGCTTCAGCCTTGGCGAGCGCGGCCTCGAAGGAGAGCATGGCCCGGATATCCGCCTCGGCAGAGAAATAGGGCGCGATTTCATCGTCGCCGAGCAGGCCGGAAAGGAAAGGATGGTCGAAGGGCGATGCGGTCATGATCGTCTCGGTTCGTGGTGGTGGCCCCTTATCCGGCTGCCGCCACTTCTCCCGGTTGGGGAAAAGGGACTCGAGGCGGCGTCCGCGCTTCATGGGCAGGTGATCTCGCGTGGGCACGTCCCCTCTCCCCTAGGGGAGAGGGCAGGGTGAGGGTGAGGGTGAGGGGGACGCTACCTGCAGATAACCGCCCCAGCAAGCCGATCGCGACAGCCGGCCCTTAAATATCGAGAAACACCGTTTCCTTTGGGCCTTGCAGATGGATGTCGAAATGACAGGTCGCGCCGTCGCGGGTGGCGATCATAGTTGCGACGCGCTCGCGATGTTCGATGCGCGAAAGCAGCGGGTCGGCGGTGTTGGCCTCCGTCTCCTCCGGAAAATACATGCGCGTGTGCAGGCCGATATTGATGCCGCGGGCGACGATCCAGAAGGTGATGTGCGGGGCTTGTCTGCGGCCGTCCTTGAAGGGGACACGGCCGGGCTTGACCGTCTCGAAGCTGTAGACGCCGTCTTCAGCACGGGTCGGGCAGCGGCCCCAGCCGGTGAAACTGGGATCGGCGGCGCCGCGCATTTCCGACGGGCTGTTGTAGAGACCGGCGCTGTCGGCCTGCCAGATCTCGATGACTGCATCGCGCACCAGCGCGCCGGCACCATCGAAGATCCGGCCGGTGACGGTGATACGCTCGCCGAGCGTCTTGTCGTTGACCATCTCGATGCCGAGATCGGTGTCGTAGACGCCCGCTATGTCACAGAAATTCGGCGTCAGGCCGATATGGACATAGGGGCCGGCCGTCTGCGACGGGGTTTCCTTGAGGTAGCCGAGCTGCTGCATGGTCAGTTGCCCTCCGGTCTGTTTTCGAACATCGTCGAGCGGCGGCCGCGCAGCACGATATCGAATTTATAGGCGCGTGAATCCATCGGGATGGTGTTGCCCCAGTCGAGCGGCGCGATCAGTTGCTCGATCGCCGCCTTGTCGGGGATGGTGCCGACGATCGGACATTTCCAGATCATCGGATCGCCTTCGAAATACATCTGGGTAATCAGGCGTTGGGCAAAGCCATGTCCGAAGATCGAAAAATGGATATGGGCGGGACGCCAGTCGTTGATGCCGTTCGGCCAGGGATAGGCGCCGGGACGGATGGTGCGGAAATGGTAGTGGCCATCCTCGTCGGTGATGGCGCGGCCGCAGCCCCCGAAATTCGGGTCGATCGCCGCCAGATAGGTTTCCTTCTTGTGGCGATAGCGGCCGCCGGCATTGGCCTGCCAGAATTCGACCAAGGCGCCTGCAACCGGCCTGGCGCGCTCGTCGAGCACGCGGCCATGGACGATGATGCGCTCGCCGATCGCACTTTCGCCGGGCTGCGCGTAGTTCAGGATCAGGTCGTTGTCGAGTTCGCCGATCATCGAATGGCCGAAGACCGGGCCGGTGGTCTCGGAAATCGTGCCGTCGAGCGACAGCAGCGCGCGCTGCGGCGCACGCAGCACGGAGGTCTTGTAGCCGGGGGTCAGCGCCGGCGCATGCCAGGCGCGGTCGCGGGCGAAGAAGCCGCCGGTCTCGGGCTTGCGGTTCGGTCGTTCGGACATTTTCCTCCCTCAGGCCGCCCTTTCGGCGTCCATCTGTTCAAAAGCCTGCTTTGCGATCTTGATCGCGTGATTGGCGGCGGGAACGCCGGCGTAGATTGCAACATGCAGCAACGCCTCGCAAATATCCTCGCGGGTCGCCCCCGTATTGGCGGTGGCGCGCACATGCATGGCGACCTCGTCGTCTTGGCCGAGGGCCGCCAGCAGAGCGATCGTGACGATGGAGCGCTCGCGCTTCGTCAGCGCCGGGCGCGACCAGACATGGCCCCAGGCAGCTTCGGTGATCAACTCCTGGAAAGGGCGGTCGAACTCCGTCGCAACAGTTGCGGCGCGGTCGACATGGGCGTCGCCGAGCACGGCGCGGCGGGTCGCCATGCCCTGGCGATAGCGCTCGGAGGAGGACGCGGTCTCATTCATGGGCTGACATCTCCAGACGGAATGGATGTAAGGAAGGCGCGGATGATCGCCGTCAGTGCCTCCGGCTGCTCGACGCAGGGAATGTGCGCGCAATCAGGGATGACCTCGTAGCGGGCGCCGGATATCAGCTTGGCGGTCGAAAGAACGAGATCGGGCGGCGTCGAGCCGTCCTGGTCGCCGACGACGCAGATCGTCGGGACAGTGATCGTCTTGGCGATTTCGGTAAAATCGGCATCGCGGATCGCGGCGCAGGCGGCGAGATAGCCTTCGACCGGCTGGCGCGTCAGCATGTTGCAATAACCGGCATAGGCGGTGCTCTCGGGCCGGCGGAAGGCGGGTGTGAACCAGCGTTCCATGATGGCGTCGACAATGCTGCCGATGCCGTTTCTCTCGACGGAGGCGATGCGGGCGTTCCAGCTCTCCGCCGTGCCGATCTTGGGAGCGGTGTCGCAGAGGATCAGCGCGCGGACCAGATCCGGCCGGCGGTGATAGAGCGACTGGGCGATGAGGCCGCCGACGGAAAGGCCGCAGATGACGGCATCCTTGACCGACAGCAGATCGAGAAGGCCGGCAAGATCCGTCGCATGGTCCTCGATCGATGAGGGGAGCTGGCCGACATCGGAAAGGCCGTGGCCGCGCTTGTCGTAAAGCACGATGGCAAATTCACCGGCAAGCCGCACCACGACATCACGCCAGATGCGGAAATCCGTTCCGAGCGAATTGGTAAAGACGATCACCGGCCTGTCGGCGGGGGCACCAATGATCTGATAATGGATCGTCACGTCGTTTATGCGGGCGAATTGCACGTCACTCTCCTCCTGTCCGGTGAAATTGACTGGTTGATCCGGTTAAGTAAAATGATATTTATTGGCATTTCGATAACCCTGGAGTTATGCGAGCGATGATCGACAGCCGGGTGAAGTTCCGCCATCTGCAAACCTTTGTCGAGGTAGCGCGGCAGAAGAGCGTCATGAAGGCGGCCGAATTGCTGCATGTCAGCCAGCCGGCGGTCACCAAGACGATCCGCGAACTGGAACAGGTGCTAGGTGTCGATGTTTTCGAGCGCGACGGCCGCGGCATCAAGATCACCCGCTACGGCGAGGTCTTCCTGCGGCACGCTGGTGCTGCGCTGACCGCATTGCGCCAGGGCCTCGATTCCGTCTCGCAGGAGCAGTTTTCCGAGGCGCCGCCGATCCGGATCGGTGCGCTGCCGACGGTGTCATCGCGCATCATGCCGCGGGCGATGGAACTCTTCCTCAAGGAAAAGACCTGGAGCCGGGTGAAGATCGTCACCGGCGAGAACGCGGTGCTCCTGGAGCAGCTTCGTGTCGGAGATCTCGATATCGTCGTTGGACGTCTGGCAGGCGCCGAGAACATGGCGGGCTTTTCCTTCGAACATCTTTATTCCGAGAAGGTGGTGTTTGCCGTGCGCGCCGGCCATCCGCTTCTCGACGGCCGGCAATCGCTGTTTGCCGGCTTCGCCAACTATACGGTGCTGATGCCGACGCGGGGCTCGATCATCCGGCCGGTGGTCGAAAACTTCCTCATTGCTAACGGCGTCTCCAGCCTGCCGAACCAGATCGAGACGGTGTCGGATTCCTTCGGCCGCGCATTCCTGCGGGCAAGCGATGCGATCTGGATCATTTCTAACGGCGTGGTGGCCAACGATGTCGCCGACGGGCGGCTGGCGCTTCTGCCGGTCGATACGGGCRAGACCAAGGGGCCGGTCGGGTTGACGATGCGCGCCGATGCCGTGCCGTCGCTGCCGCAATCGATCCTGATGCAGACGATCCGCGAGGCGGCAGGCGAGGTTGCCTGACATAACGGAGGTCGGACCGATGGAGGATCAGAAAAAGGATCCGGGCAGGCGGGCAACGGAAGCGACGGTGAAATTGGCCGCGGTGCTTTCGGTCTATGCGAATACGCGCATGCTGTAAAACGGTGCTCACCGAACCGTCATGGGAAGGCCGAATGCCGCCGGAAGATCGTTCCGCATGGCCCGAGAAGATGCCGAGCTCGGTGGAGGTCGGTTCGCGGCCGATCAGATCCGGAATACGTCGGTACTGGTCCGGCTTCAGGCCACGGCGTGCGATGAGTTCCGGCGCAATCGGGATGGTGCCTGGATGGTCATGAGGTCTCGAAAGTCCCTGCCGTTGGTGGTGTCCGCTCTCTAGCCTCTCTAGGGACGGCCGCGGCAGGAAAATGCCCGCCGTCAACAGCGGGCAGGCAACTCTTTAGCTCGGGAAGAGCAGCTGCTTCTTAGAACTTGTAGCCGACCTGCAGGCCGGCACGCGTCATGCCATCGTTCGGCCCGTCGCAGAGATTGGCATGCGAGGAATGGGCGATCTCAGCCATCAGGTTCCAGGGTGAAGCGGTAGCCGGCGCCGAGATATTCGTGGAAAAGGAGGCGACAGCCGAGTTCCGGGCCGTCACCGTCGCCGTCGAGATCGCCAGTATGGATGACGCCGCCGAAGCCAGCCTCGGCAAACAGCTTTTCGCTTAAATCGACCGTCCAGGTGAAACCGGTGAAGAACTGGCTGGCTTCGCCCGACGTGCCGATCGAGGTGCCTAGATGGACACGGGGATGCAGCAATTTCTGCTGCCAGCCGACTGCCGTGTCGTAACCGAAAGGATCGAAGAGAGCGGTAATTTCGGGAAAGATGCCGTCTTCCCTGGAATGGCCCGATTGTACCGAAGCCGAAGCGCCGAAGCGCAATTCATCGAATATCTGCTGGCTGGCATTTGCCGAGCCCCCAACCGGGATGGCGGCTGCCGCTGCCAATGATGCCATACGCAAAAAATGTAACGCGACCTTTCCGAAGTCGACCCTCATTTGCTGTCCTTTGATTCGCGTCAGACGGGAACAACAAAGAGGTAACATTGGCGTAAGATTTTGCCAAAGGCCCCATTCCCGAACGGTAATGGGAATGGTGAATTGTCAACTTATATTCGGTTTTGCGCTGCTTTCACTCTCGGCATCCTCTGTGGCGTACGCACAAGGAGAGCCGAGTTTTGATTGCTCCAAAGCGAAGACTCATGTCGAAAAAGTTCTTTGTTCTGACGGCAATCCGGAATGGGTTGGATCGATCAGACTGTGGCTGACCGCGACCTGACCGGCGGTAGCGCCAGGTGCTGACGGCGCAGCGTTGGAAACCAGCCAATATACCTGGCTCACAAAGCGCAATCGGTGCAAGGGGTCAGATGCGTACCACCGCAAGATCCGCTCCCGACCGCTGCCTGGATTATGGTGACGCCCAAAACGGCAATCGACCGATCGTCGAAAAGACCAACTCTTTAAATTCCTTGATGCTTGTCCATATATGGACTATATCTAGTTCAAGACAGGAGGCTTTCATGCAGCATGCACGACGGGAGCACCGAGAAGGGCAGGGGCTACAGCGGCTGGATGTGGAGCGATTTGCTCCGGCAAATCGCAGGAAGCTCAGCGCCCCGGCCTTGCGAACCTTCCTGGCGATCGCCGATCTCTGGGGATTGACGGAAGAGCAGCGTCTGCTCGTGCTTGGCTATCCCTCTAGGTCGACCTATCACAACTGGGCCAAGCAAGCGCGCGAGCACGGCGCCTTCACGCTCGATGTCGATACGTTGACCCGCATCTCGGCCCTGCTTGGTATCCATCAGGCTCTCGGCGTGCTGTTTTCCGATGAACGCGCTGGCGTCGCCTGGCTACGCACGCCGCATCAGGCGCTCGTTTTCAGCGGGCATCCGCCGCTTGATATCGTGACGAATGGGACCCAGGACGGGCTAATGACCGTCCGCCGGTTTCTCGATGGCGCACGAGGTGGTCTCTATATGCAGCCGAATATGCTCGACGAAGCGTTCACACCTTACGAAGATGCGGACATCGTCTTCCGGTGAGGGACCGTTTCGCCAAGGCGCCACGTCCGTCCTACCGGCTGATCCCGTCGCAATTTCCGCCAATCGGGCTTTTTGAGACGGTGACGAGGGCGGCCGATCTCGAAGCCGTGATGGAACTCGTCGGTTGGACCAACGACCGTCTGGTCGCCGACCGCATCCAACGGCTTCCCGAAGCCGAGTGGGTGTATGGCACACCCAACTCCAGTATCGTGATGGCGGCGTTCCTGCATGTCGCGCCGGGCGGAATGCGCTTCAATGGGCCGGATCTCGGTGCCTGGTATGCCGCCGACGATCTCAAGACGGCCGCCGCGGAGGTTGGCCATCATCTCAGGCGCGAAGCTTACGCGCGCGGGGTCGCGACGATGGCGCGCACCTATCGAAGCTATGCGGCCAATCTGATTGGTGATTACCTCGACATTCGCGGAGAGCAGATCTTGCGGCCCGATGTCTATGACGGCACCAGCTATGCGGCGTCGCAGGTGCTGGGGGAAGAGGTGCGCTCGAGCGGCGGCGCCGGTATTCTCTATGACAGTGTCCGGCTGAGAAGCGGAGTGGCCATCGTCGCCCACCGCCCGCGCAATATTCAGGGCGTCGTCCAGGCCGACCACTTCGAAATCACCGTTTCGGCCACCGACCGGCGCATCGATGTGAGAAAGCTTCCAGCCTGATGGGGGCCGCCGCGGACGGCGCCGGGGGTACGGGTGATGCTCAAACCGGCAAACGTTCGGCCCATGCCTTCACCGCCTTCGCCATCGTGGCGAGGTGATCGGCACTGGAGAAACCGGAGATGGTCTTGCGCGGCTTGAGGTCGTGGTCGCCGTCCTCCAGCCAGAGGATCTCGATCCTGTCGGAGAGATCATAGCCCCGCACCTCGTCCCGCGTGCCGAATTCGTCGCGTGTTCCCTTGCAGATCAGCGCCGGCGTCGTCAGCCCTTTAAGATGGCCAGTGCGCAGCTTCTCCGGCTGGCCGGGTGGATGAAATGGATAGCCGAGGCAGAGCAGGCCTGCGATCTTTCCCCGACGATGAAGATCGTCGGCGATCATGCTGGCGACCCTGCTGCCCATCGACTTGCCGCCGATGATAAGCGGGCCGCTGGCGCCGAGCTCGTCAATGGCTGCCTCGTATTCGGGATTGAGCGTTTCGGCCCGCGGCGGCGGCTCGCGGCCTTCTAAGGTGCGGCGGGCAGCCATGTAGGCGAATTCGAAACGGGCGACGCGGAAGCCGACGCCGGCGAGTGCATTTGCCGCTGCTGTCATCGATGCCGAATCCATCGGCGCGCCGGCGCCATGCGCCAGAAGGATAGTGAAGCGCGCATCCTGGGGCCCCTGCAGCAGAAACCGGTCAAGCATCGGTAATCCTCCATCCCATCGTCGGAACCATGTCGACGGCCGTGACTTTTCCTCGAAAGGAGACTGACAATGTCGACGAATGATCAAAACGTAAAGCCCGAGCAGCGGCGCCCCAAGGATGTCGGCGCCGTTCCTGAAAAGCCGGAGCCCGCGGACGCGGAATCGATGGCGCCGCCGGTGGTGCAGCCGGCTGGGGTCAGAGACAAAAGCGAACGACCTGTGGTCAATCCGATCACGGGGGTCGCCTCCTGATCGACGACGGTCGATTGTCGTGCAAAACCGCGGAACCGCCTCTTGAAACCCCGGCAGAAAGGGTCCATATACCCGTCCTGCCTGAAAAATGGATGCGCGCGGTATCGACGTCGTCGAACTGTTCGTTGTCCGACAGGATAAGGGCGCTCCCCGCAAGGGTCGAGCGCCCTTTTTGCTCTACAGCCCTCGTGCCCATTCTGGCGCGTTCTGAACGTTCCGGCCGGAAGTGGCGGGCGCCTCATAACCAGGCTGCAGGTTCAAATCCTGCCCCCGCAACCACTGAAACTTGCAAATTTGCCCACTCCGGGTATTTGCTCTTGAGCTCCTCCGCGTAAGCGTCGAGGAGCTTTTGTTTTTTGGCTTCCGTGTCGATCTCGCCGGAGGCAATCTTCGCCATCAGGTCGTTCTGGGCGGCAGCCAGAAACTGGTGCTCGAGCACGTCAATCGCCTCCATGGATGCCATGATGTTGGCGATTGATCCGTGGACCTGCAGGGATGCCGGCTGATGGCCCGGCGTCTTGCCGATCACGACGGTCTGGATCAAATCGCGCACGATGGGCATCAGCCGCTGCTTGGCTTGTTCATCGGCATTGTGGCGGGCGAGGAAGATGAGCTTGCGGATGATGATCTCCATATTAGTGGGATTGAACTGCGCCTTGAGCTTGGCGATCTTCTCCTGAAAATCCTCCACCGGCTCTGCCAGTGCATTCAGCTCCGCCGCCAGCTTCTCGCGTCGCTTCCAGTTCGTCCAATTGATCGTCGAGCGCGGCGAGGCGAGGGCGGCCTTCCGCAGCTCGATCGCTGATCTGCTGGATGATGCTGTTCTGGCGTTGGGTGGTTGCCTTCAGCGCGGCCGTCAGCTCATCCCGTTGGGAAGGCGACTGCTTCAGGAGGTTGACCTCATGCGTAATCATCCTCTGCGAAATGCGATCGAAAATCTCCATCGAGTAGAACGCCACCGGAATGCAGTTCAGGACCCGCTCTTCGAGCTCGTGACGAGTGATTGTCTTACTGTTGGAGCAGCAGGCGCCGTCGAGCGCCTCGATCGGCAAGCGCTTCTTGCGGTTGGTGCAGCTATAGCGGTCCTTGCCGGAGATCGCATAGGGACCGCCGCATTCGGCGCATTCCAGCATGCGGCTCAGGAGATATTCCGGGCGCTGGGTCGCGTTAAGCCGGTTCGTCTTGGCGCTTTGATAGAGGTCACCGATCTCGGCGTCGCGCGCGCGGTTCGTATCTCCTCAAGAGCAAGCTTCATCAAATGAAACTTTCACGAACAGACTTCGGGGATTGTGCAGCTTGATGCAGCAGCACAACGCGGCGGAGGCGGTAGGAAAACTATCGCCCCGCCGAAGCGCTTGCTGGAGATACAGAAGAGCTGCGTTGATTGATCGAGTGTCCCCGGGTCGGGCTGCGCTACATCTAGCTCTCTGCTTTAAGGGCATGCTTGACGCGCAGGATGGTGATCACAACAGATCCCACCACCACCGGAACAGCGACAAGCATGATCACCGGATCGAAATGGAATCCTGCGTGGTCGGCTGACTCATATATAAATTTCAGCAAGCTCAGCAGGTAATAGCTAATTGCGATCATCGAAAAGCCTTCGACCGCGCGCTGGATCTTGACCTGCGTCGCGGCCCGATCAGCCATCGCCTGGATCTGTGTAGCGTTCTGAAACTCAATCTCGACCTGGATTCGGGTTTGTAGCAGGTCGAGCAGGTGCATCGCAGCCCTTGACAGGTGTTCAAGTCTCAACGCGGTTGCTTCGCAGGTACGCACCGCAGGCTTGAACCGACGCTCCACGAAGGTGCCGAAACGTTGAAAGCCGGGGACATGGGTTTCCCGTAAAAGGGCGATCCTCTCTTCAACGATTTTGGCGTAGGCAGCGGTTGCGCCAAACCTGTTTCTGGTCTCCGCGGTGGCTGAAATGATATGCGACGAGAGAACAGTGATTTCCTCGAGCAATTGCTTGTGCTGATGTGCAGGCGTACTCAAGTTTCGATTGGTGAGCCGAACGAGTTCCGCGTCATATCCGCCCAGAAGCGGCGCAAGACGACGCGCCTCCGGCAATCCGAGCAGCGCCATTGACCTATAGGTTTCGATCTCAAAGATCCGCCGTACCATGCGCCCAAGCCGATGTGCATTCAGGTCCTTGTTGAACAGGATGATTCTGCTTGAATTGTCCTCTCGAACGCGAAAATCGGAGCAAATCTGTGCCGCCCCGCCGCCGATTGATGACGCGGCGGTATCGCCGAAGTCGAGCGATTTTAGAACCGTTCCCAGCTGGTCAGGAGGGTTTTCGAGGACAAGGATACTCACGTGGCAAACGAGCAGAGGAGAGCTCAACCCTGCTAGCCTCGCAAAATCACCTTCACAAAGATCAGTTTCCGGCCAACCCTGGGGCTCGCTGGCCAATTTTCGGACCCGCGTGACCGTCACGAACTCAGTGTGCCGTTCAACTCTGACTGAAATTCCACCGTCGGCTTCGAGACTATCGTGGAACTCCTTGATCACACCATCCAACGGCATGAAAGCAACGTGCTCGACGATCGCCGGACCGGTAAAATAAATCGACGGTCGAGCGTGAAGCTCCGAGTTGAAGTCTGCGGCCCCCTGTTCAAAGGCAGCTGGACTAGAGATCTGTGGTGCGGATGCAGACACCGTCGGAAAGAATGCTTCGTCTGCGCCCTTTGAAATCATGTCTGTCTTCCCCATTCCCAAAAGCACACGAACCGGCGAACCTATATGAAGCGAATGCAATCAACTTGAAAAGCCCCGCCGGGGTGCAAAGAATTTGCCGATCCTCGTCGAGGTTCGAGCGCTTGCGGTCGATTTGTGACTCAACACTCGGTCGGTTGACGCCGAGCGTGCCGCCATGCCCACCTCCGAGCTTTGAACGGACATACGGGAGGTAAGGCCGATACCACCTGTGTCAGGTCCGACGACGCGTTTTCTCGTTAAGACGCGTCTTAAGCAACCATTCACACGACATGAATTGTCATCTTGTAGTCTTTCCAGGCATCTTGCTCAGGCAGCTCAAAATGGCCGCAACATTGTGACGCGAGGTGAAGTTATGCTGACCGAACGCGAGGATCAGTTTTACATCGGTGGAAAATGGCAGGAATCCGGGGACGTAAACCGTCTGCCTGTTGTGAATCCCGCGTCGGAATGTGTTGTCGGGCATATTGCTGCGGGCGGTGCTAATCACGTCGATCTCGCGGTTGCCGCAGCGCGCAACGCGTTCCCAGCCTTCTCTCAAACAACTGTGGCTGAACGGCTCGGTCTGCTCGGCAGGATGCATTCTCTCCTGAACGAAAGAGCGGAGACGTTCGCGGAGGCGCTCGCAATGGAAATGGGGGCGGCGATCAGCTTTGCGCGGGCTTCCCAGGTTCCTTTTGCTTCCGAGCACATCCGTGTCCAGATGGAAACTCTTGAGAAATACCGGTTTGTGACGATTGATGGGCGTACCGCGACCGCCAAGGAGGCAATCGGGGTTTGTGCGCTGATCACCCCCTGGAACTGGCCACTTTACCAGATCACCGCCAAAGTCGCTCCCGCGATTGCGGCAGGCTGTACCGTTGTCCTCAAGCCGAGTGAACTGTCACCTTATAGCGCTTTGCTCTTCGCCCAGTTGATGCACGATACCGGCATTTCGGCTGGCGTATTCAATTTGGTCAACGGAACTGGCGAGATCGTTGGCGCAGCGCTTGCCAGCCATCCCGAGGTCGACATGATCTCGATCACAGGTTCCACCCGCGCGGGGGTACTCGTCGCGCAGGCGGCCGCACCGACGGTGAAGCGAGTGGTTCAGGAACTCGGCGGCAAGTCGCCGAACATTTTGCTCGATGATGCCGACTTCAGCGAGGCGGTATCCAAGGGCGTGCTCGCCGGAATGCGCAATGTCGGCCAGTCGTGCAGCGCCCCGACGCGTATGCTGGTACCCGCACATCGGCTGGCCGAAGTGGAGGAATTGGCAAGCGCCACTGCGCGTGCGATCCGAGTCGGCGCTCCGCTTGATCCCGCGACGGACATGGGTCCCATCGCCAATCTTCCCCAGTTCGAGCGGGTACAAACGATGATCCAAGCCGGYATCGACGATGGCGCCAAGCTGCTGTATGGCGGTCTGGGCCGGCCGGCCGGCATCGCGCGGGGCTTTTTCACGCAGCCAACGATCTTTTCCGAGGTGACGTCCGACATGCGTATTGCTCGCGAGGAGATCTTCGGTCCCGTACTTTCGATTATGCCCTACAAGGACGAGGAAGAGGCAATCGCCATTGCCAACGACACCRTCTATGGATTGGGTGCTCATGTCCAGTCTTCAGATCCGGAGCGGGCACGCCGGGTCGCCCTGCGCATCCGTGCCGGCCAGGTTCATATCAACTATCCCGCTTGGGACGGAGCGGCCGCCTTCGGTGGGTACAAGCGATCAGGTAACGGCCGCGAGTATGGCGTATACGGGCTCGAAGAGTATCTTGAGACGAAGTCCATCCTCGGTTATTGATTAGGCGTCTCCGCGAGGTCGGCTCGCCAGGGCAATGGTTTCAGCGACCGACGAAGCATCGTCAGGAAAGCGGCAGTCCGCGCACTTCGCCCGTGCCGCGATCCGAGGATGGCGACGATATCAGCCGACGGCAGCATCCAGTTGGGAAGTACCTGCCTCAACCGTCCCTCGGCGAGGTCTTCTGCAACGGCCCATTCAGAGCGCATCATAATGCCCTGACCCGCCAACGCCCAATCCCGAATGACGGCACCATCGTTGCTCGACATAGCGGGATTAACGCGCACTGTCGCACTTTCCTGCCGTGATCCCTTGAACCGCCAGAGCGTTACGTCCTCCTCGTTCTCGCGAACGACGAGGCAGCGATGTCGCGCCAGATCGGCAGGCGTAGAAATGGGCTCAGCCGAAGCCAGGTATTCTGGACTTGCGCAAAGAATCCGACGGTTCGGCGCCAGTGTCGTCACGACCTGATCCAGATGCGCTGATGCCCCGATGTGAACAACGACCTCATAACTATCAACGACCAGCGCCGTGGGATGGTCGGACAGTTGCAAGGTGGCGGTGGCACTACGATGCTCTCGAGCAAACGCCTCCACGACCGGGGCCACGTAGATCCTTCCAAATCCGTGGGGCGCTGCGACCCTGAGGTGCCCGCGAACCGCACCCTCGCGATCAGCCAAGGCTTCGGCAAGCGAATCTATTGCATCGCTGACGATGATGCTGTGAGAAGCGACCAATGAGCCCTCTTCGGTAAGGCGCAGGTGGCGTCCGGACCGGTCAATCAGCCTTACCCCGACTTTCTCTTCGAGCGCGCGCAGGCGCTGGGTGACCGCGGGAGGCGTCACGTTCAGCTTTCTCGCGCTTTCCGCGAGAGATTTCGAGGCAGTAAGGACCGAGAAGAAGGCGAGATCATCGGACGTAAGCATTAATTCATGCCTTAAGGGAACCTTCACTACTCATTAATTGCCATCTTTAGGGTTTGGCGACAAGGTGAATTTCGAATTGGAGATCGGATTCATGAATTTAGTCCGGCCCCCGTTTGGCCGCGACGAACAGTCTTGGGGAGCGGAAAATTGCCCTGCTAGAGCTCAACCGCCCCTGGGGGCGTAGTCATGGTGGAGAGCCTGCAATGAATGCTAAAGATATCCTCGGGCAGCTGGTCAGCTTTCCATCCGTCGTCGGGACTCCGAACGGCGACATCGTGGCATGGGTCAAGGGCTATCTCGAAAGTCATGGCGCTACCGTGACTGTCTTGCTGGGACCGGAAGGAGATCGAGCAAATCTTTTTGCCACCATCGGCCCGAAAGACAAGCCCGGTTACATCCTTTCCGGGCATATGGATGTGGTTCCTGCGTCCGAACCGACCTGGACGTCGGATCCCTTTCGCCTGCGGGCAGAGGGCGATCGGCTCTTCGGCAGGGGGGCGTGCGACATGAAGGGCTTTCTTGCCGCCGCCCTTGCAGGACTTCCGGCAATGACGAGGATGCCATTGAGCCGTCCGATCCACTTCGCCTTTTCCTATGATGAGGAAGCCGGCTGCCGTGGCGTGCCGCACATGCTACGGCAGATCGGGAACCTATGCGCCCCGCCCTTGGGCGCAATTATCGGCGAGCCGAGCAGTATGGTGGCGATCCGAGGTCACAAGGGAAAGGCGGCCGCCCGCGTCGAGATCCATGGCACGACCGGCCATTCGTCGCGTCCCGACAGGGGCCTCAACGCCATTCATGCCATGACTGCGGTGATGACCGCGGCTATGAAGACCATCGAAACTCTGCGGAACGGTCCTTACGACCAGACTTTCGAACCCCCGTATTCCACCCTGCAAATCGGCACGATCGTGGGCGGCCGCAGCGTCAACATCATCCCTGATCTCTGCGCTCTGGAATTGGAAGCCCGCGCCGTGCCTGGCGTGTCGCCAACGGTTCTGCTGGAACCTATCAAGGCAGTTGCCGAGGCGTTGGAGAAAGACGGTTTCCGCACCACGTGGGAGACCAGCAGCACCTACCCCGCACTCTCGCTTGATGCCGACGCGCCGCTCGCCCGGCTGATGGAGGGATTAACCGGAGCGTCGACCTTGGCGGCCGTCAGCTACGGCACGGAAGCAGGGCTCTATCAAGCCGCTGGCATCGACGCGATCATCTGCGGGCCGGGGGACATCGCCAGCGCCCATCGCGCCGACGAATTCATCCGCCTCGACGAACTTATTGCCTGCGAGGAAATGATCTTGCGGCTTGCCGAAACCCTGCGAGACTGAGAGAGAATCATGGTTTTCTGGTTCAATTCGGATCGAGAAAGAGGTCGCGTCTTCGCGGATGCTTTTGCGCGCGATCTGCCCGATCTGCCTTTCGCCATGGATATCTCGGAACGCAATCCAGACGACATCCGCTACATCCTGACCTGGACGGCGCCGCCCGATCTTCATCGCTTCAAGAACCTGGAGGTCGTCTTCTCGATCGGCGCCGGCGTTGACCAGTTCAAGCCGCAAACGCTCCCCCCGAACGTCATGCTCGTCCGCATGGTCGAGGACGGCATCGTCCGGATGATGCAAGAATATGTGACGCTCGCGGTGCTCGCTATTCACCGAAAGCTGAAGGCCTATATTGGCCAACAGGCCGACGCCACCTGGCTTCCCCTTCCCGCGCGCCCAGCCGCCCAGCAGCGGATCGGTATCCTTGGCCTCGGCCTGCTCGCCCAGGCCGTCGTCGAGCGACTGAAACCCTTCGGCTTTCCGCTTGCCGCCTGGAGCCGCTCGGAGCGACAGGTGGAGGATGTTGACTGCTATCACGGTCCGGACGGCCTCACCCCGTTTCTGGCGCGTACAGACATCCTGATCTGTCTCCTGCCGCTGACGCAAGAGACGCAAGGACTGCTCGACGCCGCGCTCTTAGAGACGCTTCCAACCGGCGCGGCGCTCATCCACGTGGGGCGCGGCGCCCAACTCGATCACGACGCGCTCATTGCGGCTCTCGACGCGGGGCATCTGTCKAGCGCGGTCATCGACGTCACCGAACCTGAGCCCTTGCCTCCCGAACATGGTTTCTGGCGACATCCAAAGATTATTCTGACGCCGCATATCGCAAGCGTTACGCAACCAGAAACGGCGGCCCGCGCCGTCATCGACAACATCAAGCGCCATCGCGACGGCCTCGACCTGATCGGGCTCGTCGATCGCGACCGCGGTTATTGAGCTGCAACCAGGAGAGCAAGGAGAAAACATGTCCCTCCTCAAGACCATCGTACCGAACAGCACAGAAGCTCCGCGTGAATCCAAGCCCGGGCCGGAGCGTCTTATTTCCGGCGATCCGTCGTTCAAGTCCTGGGCCCAGGACGTAGCGAGAGGCGAAATGATCCACACCGGCGTCTGGGAGGCAACTCCGGGACTGACGCATTCCGTCAAGGGCGAGACCTTCGAGTTTTGCCACATCCTTCAGGGGGTCGTGGAAATCACGCCGGTTGGCGGAGAACCGGTTACCTACAAAGCGGGTGACAGTTTCGTGATGAAGCCCGGTTTCGTCGGCACATGGCGTACCGTGGAAACCGTCCGTAAGATCTACGTGACGGTCATGTAACTGCTGGGCGTCGGTGGGAGACGACGAGCAATCGTCTGCGCCGCGGCGGAACAGAATATTTTCCGCCGCGCGTTTTGCCAGGCAATCGCTCGCAACAATGCGGGAGTTCTCGCGGCCCGTGGGAGTTCGTTCGAGCGCTAAATCATCGGCCGTCATAAGGGAGCGAAAATGGCTGTTTTTACCGAGCTTTCTGACGGCGATCGCCAATCGATCATCGCAGCCTATGGTTTTACGTCGCTCTCGTCTGTGATCGGCATCGCTGATGGCGACACCGATACGACCTACCTGTTTCGCGCCCAGGAAGGCGAGTTCATTGTGACGCTTTTCGAAAATGGAGTCCAGCCTCTGGATCTGGAAAGAGCCTTCGAGACCATGGAGGCGCTCTTTCAAAATCGCGTGCCGTGCCCTAGGCCGCTGCGCACGCTCCAAGGCCATGCCACGTGTCGGGCTGCAGACCGATTGGTTGCTACCGTCAGCTTTGTACAGGGCTCCTCGTCCACCCTTGCAGGCCCGGCAAAGTGCCGAAGCCTGGGCCGCACGATGGCTCAAATCCATTCTGTTTTTGAACGGAAGACAAAGCCTCTTTCGCCAGCCCTTCCAACCGGGACAGTTCACGGCGCGTTGGCCCAGGCGAATGTCTTTTTCGTTGGAAATGACGTGAGCGGGATCATTAACTTCAGGCTTCGCCACGACGATGCGTTCGTATCGGAGATTGCAGATGTGCTGGTCGGCTGGGTGGCGGAACCCGGCGGAGAACTGAACAAGGATCGGGCACGTGCGCTGCTTCAGGGTTATGAAGAGGTTCGACAACTGAGCGGCCCCGAAAAGGAAGCCTTACCAGGCTTCATCATGGCGTCCACAGCTAGACGGTTTGCCAGCCAGAAGGAAAGAAGCTTCCTACCGGAAATGGCCGTGTTAGCATATCGTTCGGCAACTTCGGACATTCTAGGTAATTGATCGGCTCCAACGCCATGAAAAATTCTCTTGATCGGACCGACGAACAGATAGTGGCCGCATTGAAGGCCAACGCTCGAACCTCGCATGCCGAGTTGTCGGCGAAGGTAAATCTTTCGCGCAACGCCGTGCGGGTACGGATAGAGCGACTTGAACGAGAAGGCTTCATCAAGGGATATACGATCATCACCGGCGATGGAGCAACTAGCCGAAACGTGACGACCGCGCTCGTCTTCGTCTATCGCCATGATCGCATGAGGGGCGGGGATGTTATTCAGGCGCTTCGGAAAATCCCGGAAGTGGTCGCTTGCGATGTGATGACCGGCGATTTCGATCTCCTTGTCAGGGTAGAGTCTTCCAAGGCAGACCGCATAACGCAAATTTGGCACCTAATAGCCGAGATGCCCGGTGTGCGCGACACACTGACTTCTTTTGCACTCTCCTCCGTGATCCGAAAATAGGAGCGGCGAGTATCGGTCGATGCACGCCTATGCCGTCCACGCGACCATTTGCAGTCTCGATCGCCACTTCCACGGACGCGCTTGTATTCTTCATGGCTATGCATTGGGCATTCCCGTGGTTCCGCAGGGCAAACCCTGACGTGTCCTCGGCGATTTGCCAGTCGATGAGGCTGCAAAACGCAGCCTCAGCGACTTTACCATTGGCGGAGGGGTGACAAGCACGGTGACAGATCATTGGAACATCTTAATTTTCGGAGGCAACGATGGTCTTAGATTGGCTGGCCGGTCAGCGCTGCAACCGAGTGATGCAGATGACTTTCGGTTGGGTCATGTCTTCGTAAGCGAAGCGCACGCCTTCGCGCCCCATGCTGCCGTATTTGAAACCTCCAAAGGGCATCGCGTCGAATCGGTAGTCGGATGACTGATTGATCATTATACCCCCGGCATCGATCCTCTTGGCGGCATCGAGGGCATCGGCGAGATCGTTGGTAAAGATCCCCGCATGCAGGCTATATTCCGGGTTGTTTGCCAGTTGTATTGCCTCATCCAATTCGTCGAACGGCTGCAGGATGACAACCGGTGCGAAGACTTCCTCATTCAACACGTCGCACGTCGCCGGCACATTCTCGAGGATGGTCGGAGGATAGAGTGTACCGGAGGGCTTGTGGCCGCAAAGCAGCGCCGCGCCGGCAGCGATCGCACGCTCGACCATGGAAGCGGCGCGGTCGACCGCCTTTTCGGTGATCATCGGACCCATGTCAGTGTCAGCTTCCATCGGGTCGCCGGTTCTCAGCTCGAGGGTCTGAGTCACGAACGCGGCCTTGAACCGCTCATAGATCGGGCGCTGGACTAGAATCCTCTGAGTGCCGATACAGTTCTGACCCGCCGCCCAGAAGGCGCCTGACACACAATCTTCAACAGCGGCGTCAACATCGCTGTTTTCCATCACGATAACTGGTGCATTTCCACCGAGATCCATCGCGAGTTTCTTGATACCGGCGGATTTTGCGATGGCCTCGCCGGTTGCAAAGCCGCCTGTGAAGGAGATCATTCGAACCTCATTTGCCGAAACGAGCGCCTTGCCCAAGTCGGCGCCGCCGACAGCGACCGTGAGGACTTGTCCCGGCAGACCGCTTTCGATCAACACGTCCGCCAGCTTGATGGCCGAGAGAGGGGTAAGCTCGGAAGGCTTCAGGAGTATTGCATTGCCGCCGGCGATGGCGGGGCCGAGCTTGTGGGCCACGAGATTAAGCGGATCATTATAAGGCGTGATCGCCGTGATGATGCCCAGTGGCTCTCGGGTATACCAGCCTTGACGGGATTCCGATCCGCCATAGGCGTCAAAGGGAATGACTTCGCCGGCGTTTCGCTTGGCCTCTTCCGCCGAGAGCTTCAAAGTGTTGACACAGCGTGTCACCTCCTTGCGCGCCTGGGTGATTGTCTTCCCGGCCTCCCGCACGATCAGGAGCGCAAATTCCTCCTTGCGGGCTTCAACGGTCGCTGCAGCCTTATCGAGAATTGCGGAGCGCTGGTGGCGGGGAAGCAATCGGGCGATCTGCGCGCCACGATTGGCGCGCTCAAGCAGCAGGTTTACCGCGCTCGCACTAGTCTCGGAGACCACACCGACCAAGCTGCCATCGAATGGATTGCTGACCAAGATCTCTGCTGGAGATGTCTTTTTGCACAGGGCGAAGCTTGCCATCACGCAGCCTCCTTCCCAAGGCTGCCAGACCGGGCATTATGGATGGCGACAATGTCGGACAGCAGCGCATAGGCGGTCTCGGTCCGGCCGGCGCCTGGACCCGTGACAGTGACAGAGCCCAGCAGTTCGGTGTTCAGCGAGACTGCGTTGGTAGCGCCGTTGACACCGGCGAGCGGATGCTCGCGCGGCAGCTGTTTCGGAGCAACGCTGCCGGTTATCGTCCCGTCGGCATTGCGAACGGCCGATCCGATCAACTTCCAACGGCTGTTGACCTTTGCCGCCGCTTCGATGTCGGAAGGAGAAAGCTTGGAAATGCCTTCGCAGGAGATTTCCTCCGGCTTGAGGTTTGCTCCCAGCAGCTCGTTTGCGAGGATCACCACCTTGAGGCGGACGTCGAAACCTTCGACGTCGGCTGTCGGATCGGCTTCGGCAAAACCGAGTGCCTGCGCTTCCGCGACGGCGCTGGCAAAGTCGAGACCGTTCTCCATGCGGCCGAGGACGAAGTTTGACGTACCATTCAGAATTCCTTCAAACCCTTTCATCTCCGCGCCCGCGAGGGTCTTCTCCGCCATGCGGATGACGGGGGTGCCGCTCATGACGGAGCCTTCATATTCGAAATGAACGTTGTTTGCCTTCGCAAGAGCCTTTAGCTCCTGAGCGGCGATTGCGACTGGCCCCTTGTTGGTGGTGACGACATGTTTGCCAGACTTAAGGGCCCAGCGGCAGTGCGAAACAGCCGGCTCGCCGTCCTTGGGGTTTGTAAATGTTGCTTCCACGACGATGTCGACAGGCGCTGTCTTGATGATCATCTCGTTGTCGGCTTCCGCGCTACCCCCAGAAAGCCGGCCAAAACCGCCCTTTGCGAAATTCGCGTCAACGAGTGTCTTGGCGTCAAGGCCGTTCGGCGAAATTACGGAACCGAGATAAAGATCGCTGACAGCAACGATGTTCAGGCGGAAACCGAGATCCCGTTCCCACAGAGTGTTCTTCGTCGCGATGAGTTCGGCCAACGCGCGGTTGACGCCACCAAATCCGATTAGAGCAATGTTGTAGATTTTCACGTGGTACCCTCCGGTGAAGCGATGTGTGCGCATATCATCGGATGCGGATCGCTCAGTCGGAACGGCGCAAACAGACCAATCTGCCGTGCATTTTGCTCATTCAGCCGCCGTCTTGCCGTGCCGTCCCATTCCGCGTGAGAACTCGAACGGATAAGATGGTCCAGCCGAGGAAAGCCGATTTGGCTTCAGGCGCAATCCGTCAAAATGGCAGCTGTGTTTCAGCCCGAGTGACGCGTCTGGGGCCGATTTCCGTGGGAGTCAAAAAACATCAGGAGAACTGATCAAAGTCGATCGGAACTGAAAAGCCCGTCTTGACCCGGTCCATGACAACCATTGTCTTGAAACCTTTGATATCGGGATTTTCATAGAAGAACTTGCGGGTAAAGACCTCATAGTCCTCCATGCTTTGAGCAGTGACAATCAGGACGAAGTCCGCGTCTCCCGTTACATAATAGCCGTTCATGACTTCCGGCATCTGCCGTATCGATTGCTTGAAGCGGTCAACAATGTCTGCTCTTTCGCGCTCGAGCGTCACCAGCACAAGCATCGCGATGGGCCGCCCGACGAATTTGTGTTTCACAATCGACACGTCGGCCTCGATCACACCCGCCTCACGCAGCCGCTTGAGGCGGCGCTGCACCGCAGTGGCCGATAGACCAACCATCGCGCCGAGTTCTTCGCTGCTGTGCTTGTTGTGATTTTGCACAATGCTGAGCAGGCGAGCATCAAGGCGGTCAAGCTGCATGGGAAAATCCGCATAATTTCATCGTTTTGCCGCCCCAAAAAGCAGGATTTCTTCGTGAGATCAATATTTATCGGGAAATGCGGCGTTCGAATGGCCTTACGCTTCATTTTGCAAGGGAGTGAGGCGACGAAAAAAGTTCAAGCGGAGGATGACAGTGCGACATACTCGGGGCGGCGATCTTGCTCCTGACCACAGGAAATACGGTGCGTTTGTCTTGACGGCCGCATGAGGAAATAACGATGACCAATATCGCTGAATTAGCAGACATGGACCGTAGGACAGTTCTGCACCCGTTCACCTACCTCAAGGATTACGCGGCGGGCGAGACTGAACCTACCATCGTCGAGACTGGAAAAGGCGTTCGTATCCGGGACGCGTCCGGCCGGGAATATCTCGACGGGTTTGCGGGCCT
Source organism: Rhizobium sp. 01N447_2 (assembly GCF_056399245.1). Taxonomy (NCBI): domain Bacteria; kingdom Pseudomonadati; phylum Pseudomonadota; class Alphaproteobacteria; order Hyphomicrobiales; family Rhizobiaceae; genus Rhizobium; species Rhizobium sp. 01N447_2. Next base: position 29,694 of record NZ_JBFTQY010000027.1, on the reverse strand, counting down.
CTATTGCGTCAATGTCGGCTACGGCCGCACCGAAGTTGCCGAGGCGATCGCCCGTCAGGCCTACAAGCTTGCCTATTATCATTCCTACGCCGCGCACACGACGGAGGAGCTCGCACGTCTTTCCGACCGACTGGTGCGAATGTCACCCGGCAACATGTCGAAGGTCTTCTACGGGCTGTCAGGTTCGGATGCGAATGAGACGCAGGCAAAAATCGTCTGGTATTACAACAATCTTCGCGGAAAACCGCAGAAGAAGAAGATCATCTCGCGCGAGCGTGGCTATCATGGGTGTTCAGTGGTTTCCGGCTCCATGACGGGCCTGAGCTTCTACCACGATCACATGGATCTGCCGGTTTCGGGAATTCTGCGCACCGGCGTCCCGCATTTCTATCGTGGTGCGATGCCTGGCGAGACCGAAGAAACCTTTTCACAGCGCCGCGCCGAAGAGCTGGAAGCGCTTATTCTCGCCGAGGGGCCGGACACCATCGGCGCCTTCATAGCGGAGCCGGTCCTTGGGACGGGGGGCATTATACCGCCGCCGGCGGGATACTGGACGAAAATCCAGGCTGTGCTGAAGAAATACGACGTGCTGCTGATTGCCGACGAGGTGGTCTGCGGGTTTGGCCGCACCGGCGCCATGTTCGGTTCGGATCTTTATGGCATCGAGCCCGATCTAGTCACCGTCGCCAAGGGCTTGACGTCTGCCTATGTGCCGCTGTCGGCCGCGATCATTTCGCAGAAGGTCTATGAGGTCATGGAGGAAGCGACGCCTCGGGTAGGGTCCTTCTCACACGGCTATACATATTCCGGCCATCCGATCGGCGCAGCGGCCGCAAACGCAGTCCTTGATATCGTTGAGCGGGAGAACCTGGCGGGCCAGTCCGCGACCAAAGGCGCTTATCTTTTGCAGCGGCTGAGGGCAGAGTTCGAGCAGAATCCGATCGTCGGCGAAGTCCGTGGTGTCGGCATGCTTGCGGCCATCGAGTTCGTCTCCGACCGCGGCGCCAAGTCCTCGTTCGATCCGGGTCTCAAAGTCGGAGCGCGCATTTCCCAAGCGGCTCGCAATCGCAACCTGATCGCCCGGGCGATGCCACACGGGGACATCTTGGGCTTTGCTCCGCCGTTGGTCATGACGGAAGCCGAAATCGATGAAATGGTCGCGATCGCGAAAGCCGCGGTCGACGAGGTGATGAAGGAATTGGACGCTCAAGGCGCAGTGGCGGGATAGTAGATGACCAATTGGCTGGAAAATTTTCACGCATGAGCGAGGTCCTGAAGGTCCACGAACTCACCAAGACGTTCGGATCCACGAAGGTGTTGGATGGCATCAGCTTCCGCATGTGCGAAGGTGAGGTCATTTCCCTGATCGGATCATCTGGGTGTGGAAAAAGCACCGCCCTTCGCTGCATCAACTTCCTGGAGACGCCGACCTCCGGGCAGATCGAGTTCATGGGTCAGGCGATCTCTGTCAATCGCAGAAAGGGTGGCGACAGCGAGATCGTCAACGCATCCTATATGAGAGCGTTTCGCCAGCGGATCGGCATGGTGTTTCAGAACTTCAACCTCTGGCCCCACCGTAATGTCCTCGGCAACGTGACAGAGGCCCTGGTCTATGTGCTGGGCTTGAGCAAAAAAGAGGCCGAAGAGGTTGCGTTGTCCGCCTTGTCGAAGGTTGGCATGGCAAATTTCGCAGAGCGCTACCCACATCAGTTATCTGGTGGGCAGCAGCAACGGGTCGCTTTTGCACGAGTGCTGGCGATGCGACCGAAATTGATGTTGTGCGATGAGCCAACCTCCGCCCTCGACCCGGAACTCGTCGGGGAAGTGCTGAAGGTTATCAGAACACTGGCCGAAGAGGGTGCCACGATCCTCCTCGTCACACACGAAATGCGGTTCGCGCGCGACGTATCGAACCGGATGATATTCCTGCAAGAGGGCCGCCTTGAGCAGGACGACACGCCGACAGAACTGCTTCGAAATCCCGCGACAGAAGGGGTCAAGCGGTTCCTGTCAGGCGTCATGCCGGCCTGCGCCTAGAGGCATCAGGCCACAACAACAACGATAAAAGGGTAACAGACATGATCATCAGCAAAATCATCAAGTCGGCGTTGGCAACGAGCCTGCTCGTCTCCGCTCTGGCCACGGCCGCTTCGGCTAAGGACGGGGTCCTGCGCATCGGCACGGAGGGCGATGCGCCGAAATTCAGCATGGCTGATCCAAACGGAAACGTCACCGGTTTTGACGCGGACATCGCCAATGGTATCTGCGCCGAGCTCAAGTTAAAGTGTGAGTTCGTTGTGCAGACGTTCAGTTCGCTTGTCCCGTCCATGGACACCGATCGGTTCGACGTCATTATATCCGGCCTCGGGATTACCGCCGAGCGCCAGAAAAAGATCGACTATTCCATCCCCTATGCGACAACCCCGCTCTATTTCGTCGTTGCGAAGGATTCTCCGCTCGCCGGTCTTAAGAGCCTGGCGGAAATTGAAAAGGCTATTGAAGGCAAAAGCGTCGGCGTCGTCACCGGCACGACCTACGCCAAATTCATTGAAAAGCGGATGCCAAGCGTTGATCTGAAGACATACGACGCTGTCACTCAGCAAACCGCCGACCTTGCAAGCGGCCGTATCGACGTCGCTTTCGGAGATTCGCCGACCTGGATGGATTTTTTTCCAACGACCGATGGCGCAAACTTCACCAAGATCGACGTGAAGATCATGGCCATGGATGACCCGGACGTTCTTGGACACGGGATGGGCGTTGGGATGCGCAAGGGCAACACGGAACTACAGGCGAAGGTAGACGCCGCGCTTTGCAAGATGATCAATGATGGCAAAGTGAAAGAAGCCTCGATGCATTGGTTCCAGGACGACTATACCATTCCCTGCAAGAAGTGATCTTTGACGAGGAGACCTGTCTTGGCTTGGTCCAAGGCAGGTCATTGGGATGGTGTCCATGCTAGCTGATTTCTGGATATTGATGGTGGAGCGAGGCTGGGCCCTTGCTCTGCTGCGGGGAAGTGCCATCACGATCGCGATCGGTCTTCTCGGAATGTCTTTGGGTTTCGTTATTGCCACCCCATTGGCTGTCTTGCGCTGGCAGAAAGTCGCCGTGGTTTCGCAATTGGTCGATGCTTATAGCATCGTCGTTCGTGGTGTTCCGGGGCTGCTCGTCATCTACCTGCTGTTTTTCGGGTCCGTCGACTGGGTCAAAACCGTCACGAGCGCTTTCGGCTATCAGGACTCGGTTGACAATGCCTACCCGTATATCATCGGCGTGATCGCCATAGCCGCAATCTCGTGTGCCTATTCCATCGAGGTGATCCGCGGTGCACTTCAGGCGGTGCCGCATGGTCTGCTTGAAGCCGCGCGGTCGCTTGCCTTGCCAGGCACGGTCACATTTTTCCGCATCACGTTTCCCCTGGCTTTGCGTCTGGCGCTCGGAGGGATCAACAACGTCTGGCAGATGACGATCAAGGACACGTCCCTGATCTCGGTTGTCGGGCTGCAGGAACTGATGAGAACGGCGGCGATCGCGGCAGGGATCACGCGCTCTCCTCTCCTCTTTTATTGCATCGCCGCGGCGTTGTTCTTCGGTATGACAGCGGTCAGCCAAAGCCTGTTCTCAAGGGCGGAGCGTGCGCTGAATCGCGGCTTCGGAGGGCGATGACATGGATCTCGAGATTGTCAAATATGCCGTGCCCTTTTTGCTTGTCGGCGCCAAGACGACATTGCTGATCGCCCTTTTCGGAATTGGCTTCGGATTCCCGTTTGGTATCGCTGTCGGTCTTGGCCGCGGCTCGAAGAACAGGATGTTACGCAACAGCTGCGACACCTACTGCGCGATCTTCCGCGGGACGCCGATGTTGGTTCAGATATTCGTCATTTACTACGGACTGGCGCAGGTAAGCTTCATCCGTCACAACCCGGTGCTGTGGTGGATGATTGGTGATGGATTGCATGCGGCGATCCTCGCCGTCGTGCTGAATACCGGCGCCTACACCGGTGAAATTTTCCGCACGGGTTTCCTCTCTCTTCCCAAGGGGCTTATCGAGGCGGCCGAAGCTTGCGGCATGTCCCCCTGGCATGTCTTCACACGAGTGAAATTTCCGTTGGCATTGCGCCAGGCTTTGCCTGCCTACAGCAGCGAGGCGGCCATTATCGTCAAGGAATCGAGCCTCGCATCGACGATCACTGTCCTGGAAGTCACTGGATATGCCAAGAGATTGATGAGCGAGACCTTCGCGATCATGGACATCTTCATCATCACCGCTGCCCTCTATCTCGCTATGAACGTCGTTGCTCTAACCGCATTGAAACTTCTCGAACGACGCTTGTTGCTCGTCCGATAATCACCTTCAAAAAGGAAATAGCATGTCCAATCTCACCTTCGTCGATCAGAACAATCTTCCTGAACCGCGCAAGGGTCAGCCAGCGCCTGACAGACTTGTCGAGGGTAACCCGCAGTTCCTGAGCTGGGACATCGCACAGACAACTGATGGTGCTGTTCGCTCCGGCGTATGGGAAGCAACACCCGGCGCATACCGCTCGATCAAGGGCGAAACCTTCGAATTTTGCGTCATTCTTTCGGGTGTTTCCGACCTGATTGAGGACGGCTGTGAGCCGCGGCGCATCGTGGCCGGCGACGCTTTCGCCATGCATCCGGGTTTCGTTGGAACCTGGCGGGTCATCGAAACGACGCGCAAGCTCTGGGTCTCCCGAGACTAAGGCATCACCAAGTCAAGTCATCTTTCCGGAACCTAGCTGCTCATGACCCAAGCTCAACGACATCCAATCAAGTCAACGCCCTACTGGTGGGAGGACTGCCGCTTGCCGTCCCTGCCAGCTCGAGACGTGGAAAAGACATGTGATGTGGCGATCGTTGGCGGCGGGTATACCGGTTTGTCGGCCGCACTCGAACTTGCCCGTGCCGGCAAGCATGTCCAGCTGTTCGACCGCCAGGCTCTTGGCCAGGCGGCATCCAGCCGAAATGGAGGCATGGCCAGCGGAAGTATCCGCCTGGGGCGCAAGGATCTCATCAAGCGGTTCGGGCAGGAGAGGGCACAAGCCATTCTCCGGGAAGGCAAGGCGGCCCGAGAGGATCTTTGGCGCTTCCTGAGAGAGGAAAATATAGAATGCGATTTCTCCCTGTCTGGGGTCTTTAGCGGCGCGATGACCGCCGATGAGGCCGAAGAACTCCGTCGTCAGGCAGACTTCCTGCAACAGAACCTCGGTGTCGAGGCATATCCGGTGGAAAGGGCCGACGTCCGGAAGTTCATCGGGACAGACCTTTATATCGGAGGGTTTGTACGTAAGGATGTCGGTGGTCTGCAGCCGGCAAAACTGCTCGCGGCCATGATCGCCCTGGTAAACTCATCGAACGCGGTCATTCATGAAAATACCGCGGTCCTTGGCTCGGTCAACGAGGCTGGTGGCGTGCGAGTTCAAACCGAGCGTGGCGATGTCTTCGCCAGCAAGCTTCTTGTCTGCACTGACGGCTACACCGACGGTTTCGACCCGTGGCTGCGTCGACGCCTTGTTCCTGTCCGCAGCAGGATCATTGCAACCGAAGCGCTGGATAAAGAGATGATGGATCTGCTGATGCCGCCACGCATGATGTATGGCGACATGCGTAAGCTCAGCTACTATTATCGGCCGTCGCACGATGGTTCCCGAATCTTGTTTGGCGGACGCGATGGCACGACCGAGGGAGATCCGGCAGCTCCGACTGGGCATTTGCAAACCGAACTTGCAAGGCTTTTCCCGGAACTCGCAGGGATAGGCATTACGCACAGCTGGTTCGGCTATGTGGCCATGAACCGCGACATGATCCCTCGCATGTTCTCGCGGGGGAATACGGTCTATGCGACCGGCTATTGCGGCTCCGGTGTCGTATGGGCCAGATGGCTAGGCAAGAAAGCTGCGTTCAAGATCCTGGGCGACGCGGAACAGTCGCGCTCCGCATTCGATTTCGACGCAGCTCCCAGGGCCGTGCCATTCTTTAACGGCAAACCCTGGTTCATTCCCATTGTTTACTCGCTGTATGAGCGTCACGACAGAAAAAGACGCTGCGCCGTCGCCAGAAAAGCTGAGGTGCAGAGCGTAGCACAGCGGATCACAGATAGTGAGGCCCCGTTTCAAGTGAAAAAACATGATTAGCCTGGACACGATCGAGCAAGCGCGCGAGCGCATTGTCAAGCATATCCGCGACACGCCTCTCGTGATGTCGGCGGCGCTGTCTGAACTGATCGGGACGCAGGTCAGCCTGAAGATGGAGCATCACCAGCTGACCGGAAGCTTCAAGCTTCGAGGGGCGACCAATGCCATTCTGCAGCTCAGCCAGTCCGAGCGCGATCGAGGCATTATCGCGGCTTCCACCGGCAATCACGGACGCGCTCTGTCCTACGCCGCTCAGGCGATGGGCGCCCGCGCGACCATTTGCATGTCGCGACTTGTGCCCGAAAACAAGGTGTCTGAAATCCGCCGGCTAGGTGCATTCGTGCGGATCGTCGGGTCTTCGCAAGATGATGCGCAAGAGGAGGTTGATCGGCTGGTCGCGGAGGAAGGCCTCAGCATGATCCCGCCCTTCGACCACCCCCGGATCATCGCCGGCCAGGCTACCCTCGGTCTTGAAATCGTCCAGGCGATGCCTCAAGTCGCGGCGGTTCTTGTTCCCGTGTCGGGCGGCGGATTGGCAGCAGGTGTCGCGGCGGCCGTCAAGGCGGTGCGGCCGGAGATCAAGGTGATCGGCATTACCATGGAGCGGGGAGCGGCGATGAAGGCCAGCATTGATGCGGGCCACCCGGTCCAGGTCGAAGAGCATCGAAGCTTCGCCGATTCGCTCGGTGGCGGCATCGGATTGGCTAACGTCTGGACGTTCCAAATGTGCAAAATCCTTCTCGACGACGTCGTGCTCGTCGACGAGGGTGAAATAGCGGCCGGCATACGCCACGCTTATGAATATGAGCGTCAGATAGTCGAGGGTGCTGGCGCGGTCGGTATTGCTGCGCTGCTCTCAGGGAAATTGGCGCACGTTGAAGGCCCGATCGCGGCAATCCTTTCGGGCGGAAACATCGACATGGCGTTGCACAGGAACGTGGTCAACGGGCTCAATACGATTGGTGAGGGAAGCTAATGCCGACAATACGAATATTGACTGAGTCGGAGCTCAGGTCGATCGTACCGCTCGACATCGATGCGGTGAATTGTGTTGAAAATGCCTTCCGCGCGCTGGCGATGGAGAATGCAGTTAAAATGCCGCCGATTCTGCGTCTCGACGTCCCTGACAGCAGGGGCGAAGTCGATGTGAAGACGGCGTATATTCGGGGCGTAAGCGGCTTTGCCATCAAGATCAGTCCCGGCTTCTTCGACAATCCGAAGATCGGGCTACCGAGCACCAATGGGATGATGGTTTTGCTTTCGAGTAAAACCGGCCTGGTACAGGCTCTTTTGCTGGATAACGGCTATCTCACCGATGTTCGCACGGCTGCCGCCGGCGCTGTTGCGGCAAACCATCTGGCGCAGAAGGATGCGTCGATCGTGACGGTCTTCGGAGCAGGCGTTCAGGCGAGGCTGCAACTTGAAGCCCTCATGTTGGTGAGGCCGGTTCGAGAGATCCGTGTTTGGGCGCGTGATCCTCACAAGGCACAGTCGCTCGTCGAACAATTCGCCGGCAAACGAAACCTCTCAGTTTCCGCGTTTGACGATCCTAAAAAGGTAATCGCCGGGTCCCAGATCATCGTCACGACCACACCAGCGAACCGGCCAATTGTCGATGCTTCTTGGCTTGAACCTGGGCAGCATCTGACAGCTATGGGTTCGGATGCGGAACATAAGAATGAAATCGACCCGATGGCCATCGCCCGCGCAGATGTTTATGTGGCCGACAGCCTCAAACAAACGCGGAGACTGGGTGAACTCCACCATGCCATTGAAGCCGGCCTAGTCTCGGGCGATACGGAGTTTGCGGAACTGGGCCAGATTGTCACAGGCACCAAGACGGGCCGCAAAAGTGTCTCGGAGATCACAATTGCCGATCTTACGGGAACCGGTGTTCAGGACACGGCCATTGCCACGCTTGCGTTTGCGCACGCCGAAGCGCACGGCGCGGGGACGCTTTTCGAAAGTTGATGGCAGGCGATCTTTGCCAGCCGAGCGCCCCTGATATGGGGGCGTTGAGAAATGCAGTCCGGCGACAGAACGTGTTGGCCGAGCATCCTTTGCTCGTGCCCGGCCGTTTTTTCGAGCGGCATCCGCAGTTTCTCGGTTGGATACGCTTGAGGATGTCGGCTCGGAAAATTGATGCAACGCGTTGCTAGCGTCTCTGTAAGCGGCCCGGCCCTTACTGACATTGGAATTATCAACCGACTGCAAAACAAATGTCGGCATGACGTCTGCGTGTTGTCACCGACCGATAGCAGCTGTGGCTTTGTCGCATTAATGCTGCCACCGACCATGAAATGCTGGTGCGCTCGGGGTTCCGTCAACGAACTTAGCCCTATCACCGCATCCCCAGTCTTGGAGCATGGAAAATAATCTGCGCAACCAATTTGATCTATATTGACACCAATCTCGAAACCAATTGTATATTGATCGCATGACGATCCTGATTGGTAGCGAATGGTGGTGAACGTGAAAACAACTCCAACACTTGAAACAACCCGTGTTGCTCCATCGCAGGCGGCTGCTGTAGCATGCGATGCTCCCAGCCAACTGTTCATCGGCGGCCAATGGGTCGCCGCGAAAGGCGGCCGGACCTTTGATGTGATCGATCCCTCGACTGCTGATGCAATCGCCACCGTCTGTGACGCCGACATCCCGGACGCAATGGCGGCCGTCGACGCGGCGGAAAAGGCGGCTGCGGCCTGGAAAGCAACTCCGCCGCGCCGGCGCTCGGACGTTCTGATGAAGTGTTTTCACCTTCTCCTCGAACAGGCAGAATGGCTGGCGCGACTGATCACAGTTGAAAATGGCAAGGCACTTGCCGACGCAAGATCGGAAGTCGCCTACGCGGCCGAGTTTTTCCGCTGGTATGCCGAAGAGGCGGTAAGATCTCCCGGTGAATTCGGACCTGCACCTTCCGGCGCGAACCAGATCATCGTGAGCCATGAGCCGATTGGTATTGCCGTATTGGTAACGCCTTGGAACTTTCCGGCAGCAATGGCTACGCGCAAAATTGCTCCCGCGTTGGCCGCGGGTTGTACTTGCATCCTGAAACCCGCAGCCGAGACCCCTCTTACGGCGCTGGCGATCGGAGAACTCATGCGACAGGCAGGTGTTCCCGCCGGGGTGGTCAACATCGTTACCACGAAGAAAGCAGGCCCTGTGGTCAGCGCCATGCTGCATGACAAGCGGGTACGGAAGCTGTCGTTCACCGGCTCGACAGGCGTTGGCAGGATCCTGCTGCGCGAGGCGGCGGACCAAGTCGTCAGTTGTTCAATGGAACTGGGCGGCAATGCGCCTTTCATCGTGTTCGATGATGCCGATCTGGAAACCGCTGTCGCCGGCGCAATGATCGCCAAGATGCGCAACGGCGGTGAGGCTTGTACAGCCGCGAACCGCTTCTACGTGCAAAAGAGGATTCTGGCTGACTTCACGCGTCGTTTCGCGGAAGAGATGGCCGCACTCAAAGTAGGACCAGGCCTGGCCGCGGATAAGCAGCTTGGCCCACTGATCACCGAAGCCGCGGTGGCCAAGGTCGAGCGCCTGGTAGACGACGCTATCGCCAAGGGAGCCCACCTGGTTACCGGTGGCAGCAGATTGAGCGGTGAGGGCTTCTATTATCTACCGACCGTCCTCGCCAACGTCTCTGCCGATGCTGAGATACTTCGAGAAGAAATCTTCGGTCCGGTCGCGCCAATCATCGCGTTCGATACTGAAGACGAGGTCGTCGAACTAGCCAACGACACCGAATATGGATTGGTATCCTACGTCTTTAGCCGGGACCTCAAGCGCGCGCTCGCAGTCGCTGGCAGGCTGGAAAGCGGCATGGTGGGAATTAACCGAGGTGTCGTTTCCGACGCTGCCGCGCCGTTCGGCGGCATGAAACAGAGCGGCCTCGGACGCGAAGGCAGCCACCACGGCATGCTCGAGTATCTCGAAACGAAATACATCGCCGCCGCTTGGTAGGGGCCCGATCAACGCAGGTACGTTTCGCTATGCCATGGTAATGGCGTGGGGAAGTCAAGCCGGCTCAAAGCCATCCAAAGGTGACGCGGGTGGCTGAAGCCAGACCTAGGAGAGATAAATGTCGCTACTGAAAACCATCGACCCGAATCCATTGTTCGAGCCGAAGCATAAAACTGCAGAACCGGATCGCCTAATCGCGGGCAGCCCCGCGTTCAAGACATGGTTGCAGGACACCGCCAAGGACGGCACAGTCAATACCGGCGTCTTCGAGGCCACGCCCGGCGAAACGCACTCCATCAAGGGTGAGACTTTTGAATTTTGCCATCTCGTCCACGGTGTCATCGAACTGACCGAGAAGGGAAAGGAGCCTGTCACATATCGTGCAGGCGACAGCTTCGTGATGAAGCCCGGCTATGTCGGCGTTTGGAAGACCATAGAGACGGTGCGAAAAATCTTCGTCACCGTCACCTGATCACGGGACTCTCGGCGACGGGGCGGAAACGGAGCAATCCGGCAGGCAAGGCCTTCAGATGCTTCCACCCGAAACTGGATGGGCGGTTTATCCGCCCATGCCGACTTCCAAACTCGAAGGCCTATATGCCAAGCTTGTCGCGGTTCGGCCTAGACGTCAATCTTACGCCCCTGTGCCACCAAAACCCGCCGCTGTTCTTTCGAGGTGAGCGCAGAGACCCACGAAATGGATGAACTCATGCAAACGGAATCCGTCGTTCTTGCGCCTTTCGAGGCTCACCATCTGGATGATGCGGTGGCGCTTTCGCGTGCGGCGGGCTGGGCTCACAGGAGAGAAGACTGGGTAATGATATGGTCGCTGAGCCAGGGGCGCGTTGCACTCGCTGGCGACCGGGTCGTGGGAACAGCTCTCATGACTCCCTTCGGAGACACTTGCTCAGCCATCAACATGATCATTGTCGACGAAAGCCAGCGCGGCCGGGGATTGGGAAGAAAATTGACCACCGCCGTGTTGGAACTCGCCGGCGATCGCCAATGCCGTTTGACGGCGACGAGTGACGGCTTGCCGCTTTACGAAAAGCTGGGCTTTGTTGCGACACATCAGATCGTCCGCCACCAAGGCATCGTCAATCGCATCGATGCTTCTGAAAATGTTGAGTGGGTCGGGCCCGACGCCCTGCCGGCAATCAAAGCGCTCGATCGTGCGGCGTTCGGCGCCTCCCGCGAGGCATTAAACGATGTCTTGTCGAAGGAGGGAAGGTTCGCGGTCATTCGGAACGATGATCGTATCGTCGCATTCGCGTCGACGCGGTTGTTCGGAAAGGGCGAAGTGGTCGGGCCGGTCGTTGCGGAAAACTTCGAACAGGCGAGGGACTTGCTCGCATTCATCCTCTCAGGCAAGGAGGGTCGCTTCGTACGGATCGACATCCCTGAACAGACGGGCCTTTCGTCGTCGCTCAAGGGGTGGGGGCTACCTCAAGCGGATGGAGTCGTTGCGATGGTTCGAGGTGCTGCGGGCCACCCTCAAACACCAGCGGTTCAGACTTTCTGCCTGGCCAGCCAGGCTATCGGCTGACTTGGTCGGGCGGAAGTCCGTTGATTGCACGTCCATTGTCTCTGGGCGAAACATAATAATCATGTCTGTACTCCGAGGTGATCGCGAGTGGCGATCACCTCTCCGCATTGTATATCTCGGCAAGGTCGCATAGATCCCAGTTTCCGCCAGACAACACGACACAAACTTTTTCGTCGGGCTCGACATCTATGGCGCCCGCCAACAGCGCTCCCACGCCGATGGATGCGGCGGGTTCAGCAATGAGTTTCGCGTCCTTGGCAAGAGCGCGCATCCCGGCAATGATATGCTCGTCTTCAACAAGAACAATCTCGTCCACATACTTTTCGATAATCGGAAAAGGATTCTGGCCCGGAACGCTTATCCTCAGCCCATCCGCAATAGTGTTCTTCAAGGGAAGCGATGTGCGCTCCTTGTTTATACGGCTCTGAAAATACTTCGGCGTCAGGGCGGGTTCCGCCCCAATGACGCGCACTGATGGTTTCGATTCTTTGATGGCAGTCGCGATTCCCGAGATTAGCCCGCCGCCGCCAATGGGAACAATGACCGTATCTACATCGGCGAGATCCTGCAGTATTTCACAGCCGATCGTGCCCTGGCCGGCCATCACGACGGGGTCCTCGAAAGCGTGAACAGCTGCGTATTTGTTTTCTTCAGCGATTTCATACACCCTTTTCCACCTGGCGGCGGTGTCGCCATCGAAAAGAATGACTTCTGCCCCGAGTGCCTTTGTGTTTTCAATTTTAATTTTGGGCGTGGTGACCGGAAGCACCAAAATTGCTTTTACGCCGAGCAACCTGGCAGCATAGGCAATCCCTTGGGCATGATTGCCCGACGACGTTGCGATGATGCCGTTCGCGATCTCTTCCCGCGATAGCGAGAGAGCCTTGTTCAGGGCACCGCGAATTTTGAATGCACCCGTAATCTGCAGGGTTTCCGGCTTGAGATAGAGCTGACAACCAGCGGCGCTTTCCATCTTTTCCGCGCGCAATAGCGGCGTGTGCCTGATGTGCGGTTTCAGCCGTTCCTGAGCTTCACGAATGTCTTGAATGGTGGGGTAGTTGCGCATGGTCATCACTCAAAAAACTGGAAGAAAGCGCCGACGTTGTTGGCTATTGCGTTCTGATAGATTTTGTTGGCTGTCGTATTGTCTTGTATGGCCATCCCCGTGGAGTCAAAAATAGTGATTTCGTCATCATTTTCTCGTCCCGGCTTCCTCCCCAACAATACCTCGCCGATTTCGCCGTGGATGTCGTCCTTGGTAATGATGTTTTTATTCAGCGGGTGCCAAGTCTCGCCCTTTTCCGTGCATTGTGAAAGCGAGTCGACGATGATTTTGGCATTTCGGAAAAGTTCCGGATCCAGCTCCTGTTTGCCGCGTTGATCCGTGCCGATCGCAACGATGTGTGTACCGGTTTTTACCCATTCCGCTTCCACAAGCGACCCTTTCCCTCGGGTCGTTGTGATCAAGATGTCGGCCCGCTCGACCGCCTCCTTCTTCGAGCTTGCGACGGTGACGGGAATGCCGAATTCGCGCTCGATGTCCGCCTTGTATTTGGAACTTGTTTCGTAGGTGCTATCCCAGGCGTGGATCTCTTCGATCTTCAAGATCTCGTTGATCGCACGGATTTGCATTCTTGCCTGATTGCCTGTGCCGATCGACGCAATCGTCCTGGCGTTCTTTCTCGCCAGTGCTTTGACGGAGACGGCTCCCGCCGCCCCGGTTCTGAGGCCAGTGATCAAGCTACCATCCATGATACAAATCAACGCACAGCTCTTTGCATCAAACAGGAGAATGGTGCCCATGCTGTTCGGCACGCCGTGTTCTACCGGGTTGTTGGTGAACCCTCCGGAATGCGCCTTCATAGAGATGATTTCAGCGACCTTATAATAGCCAAGCTTGAAGTCGATCTCGCCACGCCGGGAGGGCAGATGAATCCCGATATAGTCGGGCTGTTCCACCTGAGCGCTGCTGAAGGCCTTGTAAGCCTCTTCGACCGCGCCAATGACCTCCGTCATGCCGATAAGCCGTCCTACGTCATTCTTCTTGAGCAGCAGCGTTTTCATGCGTGACCTCTCTATTTCAATTCATCGGATGCCTCGGCGCATCACGACCTGATCTRCACTAATCATATTGGGCCCGCTGTATTTCTATTGGCCGTATCCGCGGGGCCTCAAGCAGATTGTTTTATATCGCATGGCGATTTTGGCAGAGAGTACCGGCATGCGCTTTCGAAGCTTGGGCGGTGTGTTGGAACTATCCCGCCACCGCGGATCACTGTGACCCGGCACTCACAAGGGGAAATGATGTTTCCCTCCAGCATTTTGTGCTGATGTTCCGCAATCTCCGGGCAATTCGGATGCGAGCGCCGGGCTATGATTGGTCATAACTTAAACAGCTCCCCGCAAAGCAAGGACGAAGCGCATGACCACTTTCCGCCCGAAATACATCACGTTCGATTGCCACGGCACGCTGATCAACTTTCAGATGGCGGAGGCGGCACGCGATCTCTACGCCGAGCGTATGAGCGAGCAGAAAATGCTGCAGTTCATCGCCGACTTCTCTGCGTACCGGCTTGATGAAGTCATGGCCGACTGGAAGCCCTATGCGGAGGTCGTGCATAACGCATTGGCGAGGACCTGCAAACGCAATGGCATCCAGTTCAAGAACGAAGACGCGCAGATGGTTTACGAACGCGTTCCCACTTGGGGCCCGCATCCCGACGTTCCGGCCGGTCTTGCCAAGGTGGCAAAGGAAATTCCGCTGGTCATCCTGTCGAATGCAATGAACTCCCAGATCATGTCTAACGTCGAGAAGCTCGGCGCGCCTTTCCACGCGGTTTACACCGCCGAAGAGGCTCAGGCCTATAAGCCGCACTTCCGGGCCTTCGAATATATGCTCGATATGCTTGGCTGCGGACCGGAGGACATACTGCATTGCTCTTCTTCGTTCCGTTACGATCTTATGTCCGCGCACGACCTTGGGATCAAGAACAAGGTCTGGGTCAATCGCGGTCACGAGCCGGCCAATCCCTATTACGGCTACACCGAGATTGCCGGCATCTCTGACTTGCCGGGCGTTGTCGGGCTTTAAGGAAGCCCGAATACATCTGAAAATCTCTCTGCCACCGGTCCGACAGCGAACCTCGGTTTGCCGGAGGGTAAAGGGCCGAGGGCATTGCGGTGCCGCCGTGTTCGGCGGCGCGTTCATGGATCCCGGCAGGGGCGAGGTAACAATGCCGGGGCCAGGACAATCGTGCTGAAGGCGGGGACAGTGGTTCCAGCGCCTTCAGTAGCATCGCCATCCTTCACGGAGGTTGGCCGCAGCGGACTGGATGCCATGCGGACGGTCGTTTTTGACCATTGCCGTCCGGCTCCAAACAGTGCGAGGGTCTCAATCGTGGGTGCTTGTAACGATACGGTTCCAGACGACGGCGCGGGTCATCTCGACGGCAACCAGTCGTTCGGCGAGCCATTCACCGAAGCATATTTCAGGGGCGCTGCCGCTATTCTGGGGACTAAGCCGAGCCCTGCCGATGCGCACGTGTCCGGTGAGCTGCTACTGCGCCACTACGGTTTGACGGGGACGATCAGGGTTCTGTCCTCGGAAGTGGAATGTACCGCCGAGGTCACTCTGTTGAGCGGCGATCGGTTGATCCTCAAAACGTCAGCGCGGCCGGAAGGACGAGACAGTTTCCGCTTCCAGGTTGCGGCCCTTGCAGGGCTGGAAGGCGCTTCCGGTTTCGCAGCACCTCATCTGCTGCGTACCGGCGCCGGTACGCTGATGTTCGAAGAGGAGGAGATTTGCGGCTACCTGCAGACCCGACTTTCAGGGGTGCCGCTGCACCAGGTGAACGCAACTCCGGACGTCCGCTACCGGGTCGGCCAGGCGCTTGGCAGGCTCAGTTTGGCGCTCGAGCCTCTGAAGCTGCCCGCCATGCATCGCCCGGTACTTTGGCATGTCGGATGCTGGCCGAGGCTATTGGAMCTGGAGGAGCATCTGCAATCAGAGCCTGTCGCGGCCTCAGTGCGTCTTGCCATGGGCAATTATGTCGAGCTCATCAAGCCGCAACTGCGCGAGGTAGCATGGCAGGTCACGCACAATGACCCCAGCCCTTTCAACACGCTCCTGGCCGGTCAGGGTATCGCGTTCATCGATTTCGGCGATGGCTGCTGGGGTCCTCGGATTCAGGATCTCGTGGTTGCTGCAAGCCACTTGGTAACCGACCCATCTTTGGCTCTCGGCGGCTCAGAAAATCTCATCGCCGGCTATACTTCGGTGGCTCCGCTTTCCACGCTTGAGGCGAAACTGCTGGTCGGACTGATGAAGGCGCGCCAAAGCGCCCTCATCCTCATCAACTACTGGAGAGCCGAGCTGTTTCCGGCCGAGGCGGCATATATCAAGAAAAACGTGACCAGGGCCGAACGCGGGCTCTCTATCCTATCGGCGTTAAGCGTAGGGGAGGCCGATATGGCTGTGCGTCGCGCAGGACCTTAGCCCGGCCGCACTTAAACGTTGCGTCACTCGCCTTGGTCATCAGGACGGTAAGCCGCGACCTTCTCGCGGATGGAAACTTAAGCAGGATCAAAGCTATGTCCACAGATCTCATGCCCAACCGCTTCACCCCCGGGGAAGCCACAATTCCCCCCCGGGAGTCTGAGCTGATCGCCCGGCGCGACAGCGTATTGGGAGCTTCCTACAGGCTCCAATATCGCCGGCCGGTTCATTTCGTTCGGGGCGAGGGCATGTGGCTCTTCGATCCGGACGGACGTCCCTATCTCGATTTCTACAACAACGTGCCCTCTCTCGGGCATTGTCACCCAGAGATCAACGCTGCCATGGCAGAACAAGCCAGCCGAATTAGCGCAAACACGCGCTATCTTGAACCGAGGCTAGTCGACTATGCCGAACGGCTTGTGGCCACCTTTCCCCAGGAACTGAACCGCGTTGTCTTTACCTGCACGGGGAGCGAATCGAACGACCTGGCACTCAGGATTGCAAGGCTGGCCAGCGGCAGCGAGGGCGTGATCGTCTCTTCCCATGCCTATCACGGCACCAGTACGGCCACCGCGATGGTGTCGCCTAATCTGGGCGATGCCATCAAGCTCAGCCCTGCCGTGCGCATGGTGTCGTTGCACGGTCCCTCGGGCATACCCGAGCGGCAAGCTGCGGCGTTCTTTGAAGAACAGGTTCGCTCCGCAATCGCTGATTTGAACCGGCGTGGGATAGGCATCGCGGCCCTTCTCATCGACACGATTTTCTCCAGCGACGGCGTCTGGGTTGACCCTCCTGGCTTCATCGCCGATGGAGTTAAAGCGGTGCGGGAAGCAGGTGGCCTCGTGATTGCCGATGAAGTTCAGCCAGGATTTGGACGGACGGGCACACACATGTGGGGTTTTGAGCGTCACGAAGTAGTGCCTGACCTCGTCACTCTCGGCAAGCCTATGGGCAATGGATTTCCAATCGGCGCGGTTGTTGGTCGCAAGGCACCGATGGCTCGCTTTGGCGCGACTGCCCGGTACTCAAACACTTTCGGCGGCAATACCGTCGGGATCGCGGCCGCTGACGCCGTCCTGACCATTTTGCACAGAGATCGCATCCCCGAGCATGCGCATGCCATGGGCGAACGCCTGAAAATGGGGTTGGAGCATCTTGCTAAGCTGCACGGCGGTATCCGCGGCATTCGAAATGCCGGTCTGTTCTTCGGCATCGACATCGGGCTGGATGGAACGGGAGAGGCCAGCCGGCGTGCCATGGCATTGGAGATTGTAAACCTGGTGCGTGAAGATGGCGTTCTTATCAGCACGACTGGCGCCAACGAGGATACGCTGAAAGTTCGGCCGCCACTGATTTGTCAGGCGGAGCACGTGGATCGGTTTCTCGAAGCCATGGAGTCCGCGCTCAGGAAGGTCGTTGCGTAGGTGTAACATCGACCGCCTCGGCAGCCGACCCGGATCGTTCCATTTATCACCGAAAGCTAAGTCCATGAAACTCGACCGGACAGACATCAAGATCCTGCACGTGCTGCAGCAGAATGGTCGAATGACCAATGTGGAGCTTGCTGAGGTTGTCAACCTATCGCCGAGCCCCTGCCTCATGCGCGTCAAGAAGCTGCAGCAGGAGGGCTATATCGAAGGCTACACGGCGCAGATCAATGTCGCCAAGTTGGGGCAGGCGCTATTGGTGTTTACTGAGGTCACGCTGAAGAACCACCGGCAGACCGATTTTGCGCGCTTCCTCGCCGCTATCGAGAAGATCGAGCAACTCATCGAGTGTCATGTGATCTCGGGCGGCTACGACTATCTCTTGAAATTCGTGACTACCGGCATAGGCGAATATCAGGAGATCATGGAGCGGCTGATTGAGCTGGACGTCGGTATTGACAAGTATTTCAGCTACGTCGTGCTGAAATCGCCGATCCGCAGGGCGCAACTGCCGCTGACGAAACTGTTTCAACCATAGGCTCCGATAAACTCCTCGCCCTTTCTTCGGGCGATCCAACCTCTAGAGACAAGGCGCGCCACCATGAAGTTCTTATCCTACTGGCACGACACTGCTCCGGCTTTTGCCGGGGCCGAAGAGGGTCCGATCGATGGCCATTACGATGTCGCCGTGGTCGGCGGCGGCTTCACCGGTCTTGGCGCCGCCCGGCAGCTCGCAAAGGCAGGTGCCAAAGTCGTCGTTCTGGAAGCCGAGGCGGTGGGTTGGGGCGCCTCCGGCCGCAATGGCGGTCACTTGAACAACGGACTTGCGCATAGCTATCTGGCGGCAAAGGCGGAGCTTGGCAAGGAGCGCGCGATTGCGCTTTACAAGGCGCTGGACGACTCGATCAACACGATCGAGGCTCTAATCCAAGACGAGAGAATTGATTGCAGCTTCCGCCGCACCGGTAAGCTGAAGCTCACCTCCAAGCCCCAGCATTTCCAAGCGATCGCGCGCAACTTCGAAGCCGTGCACGCCGAAGTCGATCCGGACACGGCGTTGCTAAGCGCAGACGACCTGAAGCAGGAAATCGGCTCGCCCTTCCACGGCGCGATGCTCTCGAAGAAGAGCGCGATGATGCATATGGGTCGCTACGTCATAGGGCTCGCCGAGGCAGCGAAGCGTCACGGCGCGACGATCTTCGAGAACGCGGCCGTCACGGGCCATCGGCAGGCGGACCGCCGTCATCATCTGAAAACCGGCCGCGGCAGCGTCACCGCCGATGCGGTGCTTATTGCCACCGGCGCCTATACCCCCTCGACCTTCGGCTATTTTCGGCGCCGGATCATTGCGGTAGGCAGCTTCATCATTGCCACGCGGCCGCTGACCGAAGCGGAGATCGCGGCGACGATGCCCGGCAACCGCACCTGCGTCACATCGAAGAACATCGGCAACTATTTTCGGCTCTCGCCCGACGACCGGCTTATCTTCGGAGGCCGCGCGCGCTTCTCGGCAACTTCCGACCACGGGTCGGACCCTAAGATCGCAGCGACCCTAAAGGCAAGCCTCGCAGAAATCTTCCCGCAACTCGCCAGTGTCGAGATCGACTATTGCTGGGGCGGGCTCGTCGACATAACCAAGGATCGGTTCCCGCGCGCCGGCTGTCATGACGGCGTCTGGTACGCCATGGGTTACTCCGGCCATGGCGCCCAGCTTTCGACCCATCTCGGAATGCTGGTCGCCGACGCGATCCTCGGCCGGCCTGACCGCAATCCGATGAAGGGGCTCGAATGGCCGGCCGTCCCGGGGCACTTCGGAACCCCCTGGTTCCTGCCGCTGGTCGGCATGTATTACAAGATGCTGGACAGCGTCGGCTAGGGACTTCTTGTCCTACCCTCGTCGTCCGCCATGATCAGAGCCCGCCGACCTCGACTCGGGAGCCGTCAAAGAAGCGCGACAGCCGGAAGGGCGTGGGATCAACGCAAGGCCTATCGTTAGCAACCAGATCAGCGGCGAGGCGGCCGATGCCCGGGCCAATGCCAAAGCCATGGCCGGAACCGCCCGCGGCCAAATAAAGGCCGCTCACATGATCAGACGCCGAGACAACGGGTACTGCGTCCGGTGTGCAATCCACATACGCGCCCCAACTGTCAGCGATTTCGATACCCGCAAGCGCCGGGAACTGCTCGGTGACGCCCTTCAGGATAGCGGCGATTGTCCGGCGGCTCGGTCTTGGATCGAGAACACGGATTTGCTCGAAAGGCGAAGGCGTATCCTTGTTCCAGCTCGCCAAAGCTTCCGGTCCATGGAACATGGACTTGCCAACGCCAATCTGGACCGCTTTCAGTCGCTTCAGAAACATCGGCATGAACCAGCGCGCGTAGCGCAGGCCCTGTGGCGTGATATCCAACGTCGCCCTACCGCTGATAGCAAGCGTGTAACTGCCGTCCAACCTGCGGGTCAGCGAGCACTCAGGCGTATAGATCGCCTCTCCGAGATTGGTTGTGGGTCGTGTACGAATTGCAGTCTGGCGCACGCATGCCTGCGGGAACTGCACGCCGTACTGGCGACAGAACAAGGAGGTCCACGCACCGCCGGCGTTGAGAACGGCCTGCGACCTGATGATCCCTTTTTCGGTGATGATCCCAGCAACTGCACCATTGACGATATCGAGACCCCGTGCAGCGCATTCCTGGTGGATAGTCGCTCCCAACTTGCGGGCACCATTCGCGATGGTCGGCGCTGCAATGGAGGGTTCGCCTTTGCCATCATCGACTGAATGCACGCCGCCGATCCAGCGGCGGCCTTGCGCGGGAATTCTGTCATGCGCTTCCCGGGCAGTTAGCATCCTGGTATTGACGTTGAATTGCCGGGCAAGATCAAGCCATTGTTCCCATTCCGCCAGCTGTTGCGGGTTGTCCGTCGCATAGAACAGACCGCATTGGCGGAAGCCGACGTCTTCCTCGATTTTGGCTGCGAACTGGTCCCACGCCTGCATGGAAATTCCCGAGAGCGGCAGTTCGCGCTCATCGCGGTTCTGCCGGCGGCACCAGCCCCAGTTTCGGCTGGACTGCTCACCGCCGATATAGCCCTTCTCGACCAAGGCAACGGAGAGCCCCCGCTCTGCGAGAAAAAATGCCGCCGACGCACCGATAATGCCGCCACCGATGACGACGACGTCGGCCTTCGCGGGAAGCTCTTGATCGCTCTGTATGCTTTTGAGAAGTGGTGACATCGTGGCTGACCTGAATTGATTAGTCGGAGCTGTTTTCTGCCTGCCGCGCAGGAGCGTCTTGCGCGAGCACGGCGATCGCGTCGATCTCGACGAGATAGCCGTAGTGGAGTTCGGGCACCGGAACCACGGTGCGCGCCGGGCGCGCCTCTCCCAGCCGCGCTGCATAAACCTGGTTGAAGCGCGGCCAGTTGCTGACGCCGACGATGTAGGCGGTCACCCTGATGAGATCGTCCGGGGTTCCGCCTGCGGCTTCCAGGACCGCCAGCATGTTGTCGATGGCCTGCCCCGCCTGCGTCTCGAAGCTATCGTCGGAAAGCGGCGCCCCATCCGGCCGGATCGGGAGCTGCCCTGATATATATAGATGCTGGCCCGCCAGTTTGGCCTGGACATAATGACCGGCAGGGCTGGGCGCGCGATCGGTGTTTACGGTTATGACCTTCGACATCACCAGCCCCCGAAGCGCGGCCAACAAGCCTCAACGGCATGCGAGCCACTGCGGACAACATGATAGACGGGGTGCTGCGCAGCGGTTGCGCATGCGTGGTTCGGCAGGATCCGCACCCGGTCTCCGATCGCCAAATCGGGAAGGCGAGCGTTCGAGCCGGGCCGCACGGCGAGGATGCCATGCTCCTGGTTCGCGTCGGCAACGATGATGTCCTGGTAGGCATTGCCGTCGATGCCACTGACGAGGCCATAACCCTGGTCGATGGCCTGCCTGCTGGTGCCGCGGTCCCGCGACAAAGACATCCATCCGCCATCGGTTATGATCCAACCCTTCTCGCGCTGGTGTCCGATAACCGTCGCAAGAACGCTGAGCGCGATGTCATCGACCTGGCAAATGCCGATGCCTGCCATCACCAGATCGAAGAACACGAACACCCCGGCGCGGACTTCGGTCACGCCGGTTAGATCCTTCGCATGATGGGCCGTCGGCGTCGAACCGACGCTGACGACCGGGCACGGCAGACCCGCACCACGAAGAAGCTGGGCGGCTTCAACAACGGCCAACCGCTCCGCCTCCGCATAGCGCTGCTGCGCCTCGTCGTCTCCACCTTTGTAGCTATCGCCGGCATGGGTCAAAACGCCACGCAGCTCCGCGCCTGCCGCCAGCGTCTGCCCAATCTCCAGCAACTGCGTGTGATTGCCAGGCACAACACCCGAGCGGTGGCCATCGCAATCGATCTCGATCATGGCTGGGATCCGCATTCCGGCGTCTCGGGACGCCTCGGCAACCGCCTGCGCCTGTTCGACGGTATCCAATACCACCACGAGATCGACGCCCTTGGCGCGCAGATCGGTGACACGCGCGAGCTTTGAAGGAGCGATGCCGACCGCATAGATCACGTCGCGAACGCCAGCGGCCGCGAACTGCTCCGCTTCCTTCAGCGTCGAGATGGTTGCCGGTCCCTCTGGCGCACTCATCAACCGCCGGGCCACGTCAATCGACTTCGCCGTCTTCAGATGCGGTCGCAGCGACACGCCGAGGTCATCGAGCCGGTTCCTGAGCCGCTTGATATTGCGGTCCATCCGGTCCGCATCCAGAACCAGACAGGGCGTTTCCAGCGCCTCAAGAGTGGTCGTTGCTGCCAAGCCAGGGGAGGGGGCGAACGTCGCTAGATCCATTTGTCGGGTCTCCAATTTCGAAACTCACCTTGTCGCCCAATCRTAAAGACGGCAATTAATGATTGGTGAAGGTTCGATTCAGGTACGCGTTAATTCTGATGGTGCAATCCAGCCAGCGTCAGCTTGAATCCGCTCAAGAACGTTGATCTCCGCCTCGATCTCCAATCGCAGATCGGCACTGCCGGAAAAAGCGCCATTGAAAGCCGCCGTTCCGATGGTAAAGCCTGCAGCACCAGACCGTACGACCGCCGCCATCCTTTCAGGGCTGTCGATCGATCCGGCAACGACCACAGGCTTGGCCACGGCCTCGCACACCCGCGTCATCAGCGCTTCGACATCGCCGCCGAAGCGATAGGCGAGCAGATCCAGACCGCTGACACCGTTGATCGCCGTCAAATGCCGGGCACTTTCCACAATTGTGTCGATCGTCCCTTCGAGCTTGCTCGGATGACCGACAATCTTGCCGGGGAACGGATAGTACCCCATGTTTCGCCCAGCAATAACTGGGAGAACGACATGTGGTCGGGTGCCACCCATCAAGATGTCGACGCCAAGCTCGACCGCGGCCTGCGCGGATCGTAGCTCGCTCTCTTCGTCGAGGCTGACCACTTCGAGGTAGAGCGTGGCACCCCCCGCCTTGATTGCCGAAGCAAGGCCCAAGAGTTTATCGAATGGCAGGCCAATATCCYTGAACCCCACATGTCTGATGCCGGCGGCAAGCACATCCTGGAGGCGCTCGGCCGCGTCGGCAACAGTGCGGTCCTGGTTGGTCAACATAAATATGAAGTCGGGAGAAGTCTGGGGCATCGAAAGCGCTCCTAGATTGCGTTGAGAAGCAGCGCCTGATCGAAGGCGTAGCGAAGTGAGGAATGGTCGGCCGTACCTTGGCCCGCGATGTCGAATGCGGTGCCGTGATCGACACTGGTCCGGATGAAGGGCAAGCCGATGGTGACGTTGACGCCGCTGTCGATGCCGAGATACTTGACCGGAATGAGGCCCTGGTCGTGATATTGCGCAACGACGATATCGAACTCGCCTCTGCGGGCTCGCATGAAAATAGTGTCTCCTGGCCATGGACCGGACGCGTTTATTCCAAGTTCCCGGGCCCGGCTGATCGCGGGCGCGATAATGTCGAGATCTTCGCGTCCGAACATGCCGTTTTCACCGGCATGGGGATTGAGGCCGGCGACGGCGATGCGGGGCGAGGCGATGCCATATGCCCTACCTGCCCTGTGCGCCAATTCGATCGTCCTGAGCACAGATTCCTGCGTCACGAGGTCAATGGCGTCTCGCAACGACACGTGGATCGTGACCAGGATGACACGCAATTCGTCGTTTGCCAGCATCATCGCGAACTTGTCGGTCCCCGACCGTTCTGCAAGGATTTCAGTAT
The DNA here is from genome assembly GCF_056399245.1 of Rhizobium sp. 01N447_2. Lineage (NCBI taxonomy): Bacteria > Pseudomonadati > Pseudomonadota > Alphaproteobacteria > Hyphomicrobiales > Rhizobiaceae > Rhizobium > Rhizobium sp. 01N447_2. The sequence goes on along the minus strand of NZ_JBFTQY010000027.1, from coordinate 5,850 downwards.
GGCCGGGATAATTGAGCCCCCCCATTTTCATCGCTTCCTTGTTGATCGGCGCGGTAACGATCGCCCTGATGTTGCCTGCCAGCGCTTCGTCGATCGCCCTCACAACATAGTCGTAGCTGGCGCGGCCAGCGCGCGCATCCACCTGACCGATCGGCAAATCGTCAGGTAGATCCGAAACGTTGAGAACGGCCATGAGCTTGCGGTCTGAGACAGCCTCATCGACGGAAGTGACGGGCTGCACCTGAAGCGGAAGATCGAGGGCTCGGACAGCACGCTCCATCACCTTGGCATCGCCGATCACCAGCGCGTGCTCAGGCAGTCCGTCCGCAAAAATGCGTGCGACGATTTCCGGGCCGATCCCGCAAGGATCGCCCATGGTTATTCCGATAGGCTTCTTCATTTCTTTTCTCCAAGCCAGAGGCCCCGAAGCAATTCGGCTGATTTCAGCAGCACGTTCGACGAACCGAAGCCGCCCGCTTTTGTGATGATGTGCATGGGATGCGATCCGCTCGTACGTCCGACCGGAATTCCAGGCTCGATCTCGCCCAAAAGTTCGAGCGAACCAATCTCAAGTACGCCCAAGACGGATTCGGCAGTGTCGCCGCCGGTCACGAAGAGCCCGGTCACGGGATTACGCTCCAGAAGCATGCGGACCGCCTGGCCAAGAGCGATTGCGATGGATCGAGGCTCGGCCGGCGTGCCGCGCTCAGACGTTGTTAGAATGACATCTCGGGTAGACCCAGATTGGCTATATTGCGCAACGGCGCTTTCGGCCGCGAGAAGGGGAGAGTGAGACGCCTGCTCGGCGTCGACCACGATCTGGCGCACGTTGCCAGTGCTCATCAGCCTTGAGCATTGCTCGCGGCTCAGAGGGTTGACGCTGCCAATGACGAAGAGATTGAGCGCCGCCGTGGGGGTCGACGGTGCGATGTCAGCGGGGCCAACATAGTCCGCCAACGCAGTCGCCAGTCCCGGAGAACCACACCAAAGAATGGACTTTGGATCGGCCGCCGATTTCACCAGCAGTGCCAGGTCGTCCTGGGTTGCTGCATCGGCTATCAGTAACTTGCTGCCATTCGCGACAAGTTCGCCGGACTTTAATGCGCGAACTTCCTCAAGCCCAAGAAAACGCACTTCCGCGTCTGGAATATCCCGGAACAGAGCCCGAAGACGAGAGTCTGTTATAGGATGCAGCGGGTCCATCGCAAATTCGGTCTTCTCCAACGGCACGCCACGCAGAAGCTGACGCCCTCCTTCAGTCGTTCGCCCGCCCGCTGGGAAGGCCGGAGCGACGATTGCAACAGCCCGACCGGATGCCGCACGTGCAGCAGATACTTCAGCTCCGACGTGGCCTCGAATGGTGGAATCCACCGTGTTGTAAAGGATCTCCGCGGACGCCAGGCTTTTTGCTGCCAGCGTCGCCCGATCGACAGCGTCCTCAATGGATCCTGCCCGGCTTGCCTTGTTCAGGGAGATAATCGCAGCATCTTGTAGAGACGATGGCTGATAATCGTTGAAGACAAAGCATCTGTGCCCCATGCTCACGAATGGCGCGGCGCCATCCGTTGCGCTCGTCAGATCGTCGGCGAGAATTCCTACCTTCAAAATCGCTCTCCCGTCGGTTCTCAATGTGACGAAAGACTATTAGCGCTATTGCTTCTGACAAAAAAACGATGAATTCTGACAGAAATCCGTAACTTCAAGTCACAGATATGGCCGCACGAGTCCCTGCATTATCCGCACTGAGAGCCTTTGAATCCGCTGCACGTCATTTGAATTTCGGGCGCGCCGGCGATGAATTGTTTGTGACGCACAGCGCCATCAGCAAGCAAATCCGCTTACTGGAGGAAGACCTTGGAGTAGATCTTTTCGAACGAAGAAACAGGGCCGTTTTCCTCACCGACGCAGGGCGACGCCTCCTTGGTACGATGAGTGAGGTGCTTCGCCAGATCAGCGATTGTTGCGAGGAAATAAGAGTTGGCGGTTCGGCGCCGCTGGTGGTCTCATGCGAGCCGACATTCACGCAGCGGTGGCTGATCCCTCGCCTCCCACAATTCAATGCACTTCATCCAGATGTCGAGGTTCATGTATTGGCCGCTGGCGGTCCGGTGAGCTTCGACAGGAATCATATTGATTTAGCGCTGCGGAGAAGCGATTTTAGCTGGTCGCCGGAGCTCTTTGTGGAAACGGTCGTCGAAGAACGTGTCGGCCCCGTATGCGCGCCACGCCTGTTGGCTTCCGACAGCAATGATATTCTCTCCTTGCCTCGCATTCATGCGGCCACGCGGCGAGACGCGTGGGCGCGATACATCGCCGACAATCAGCTCGCAGATCCAAATCCACCCGGGAACCAGGTATTCGAACATTTTTATCTGAGCATTGAGGCGGCAATCGCTGGCTTAGGTGCTGCAATCGGTCCAGAGCCGTTGGTAGCCGATGCTGTAGAAAGTGGGCAACTGGTGGCGCCGCGGGGTTACTCCGGCAACGGATACAGCTACATCCTTTTGAGCCGCCTCCCGTTCGAAGGCGATGCTAGGAAACGTAACTTCCTTTCCTGGATTCGACGGCAGTTTGGTCCCTGAAGCGCGCAGTCTGGTCAGTACCTTGAGGCGGATGCTCCGCTACGTGAGAGATAGTGTGGCTAGAGGAGCGACATGGTGGAGATCGCAGCCAAGACGGCCGCAGCGGACAACGCGACGCCGTGCCTAACATACCAATCGCTCTGACCAAGTTCAGATGCTGGGGCCGAGTATGTTTGCTCTGGCTTCGATGATATGGTCGTACATGTTTCGCTCGGCCTCTCTGCTGTCGCGGTCTTTGATGGCGTCAAGAATCGCCTGATGGCTGACGATATAGGTCGCCATGCGCTCAGAGGTCAGCGACTGTTCTTTCATTTTTCCCCAGAGGTTTCCCGCCCGTACTGCGTGAATGCCTTCATAGAGCGAGGCAAGAAGACCGTTACGAGCGGCTTGGACGATGATGCGATGAAAGACGGCGTCCCATTTCTCGAAATCAACTAGAGATTCCGACGTGCTGCCTCGTGCGATTGATTTCTGCATTTCTTCGACTTCCTGCCTTGTCGCCCGTAACGCTGCCAAGGCAGCGATCTTGGGTTCAATGATCAGTCGGGCCTCAAACACTTCCGCCGGATAGGTGCGCAATGTGTCTCCTTCATTGGTTGCCGGCCGGCGAAGGGCGCTGGAGCCTACGCCGCTGCCGGCGATAAAGGTGCCTCTGCCAACGTGCCTGATAAGGCGGCCTTCCTTCTCCAACGAACTGAGCATCCGTCTGAGGGCGGTACGCGGCAGCCCGAGTTTCAGCGCCAAGTCACGTTCGGGGGGCAGGCGATCGCCTGGTTCTAGGCCTTCCGCCTCAATGAAATCCTTCAACACCACGCTCATGTGACCTCCACAATAATTATTTTGCGAAACCAATTTGATCTATATTGACACCAATGGCAATACCAATCTTATATTGATCATCGAACCAACGCCGATTGGTAGCGAATGGTGTCGAGTCCAGGAGCTGTGCACCTGCTCGAAGAGATTGTGCGGCAGCATGCATGAATCGGCGACAAAATTTCAATCGAGACGCTGCGTAGATAAAGGAGATAGACCGATGGCCGTTATGACAGAGGCCGTTACAGCGGGCGACGCAGCGCTTACGGTGCGCGGCCTCACTGTCGACCTGCCGAAAGGCATGGAACGGGCCCATGCCGTCGAAAATGTCTCGTTCGACCTCAAGCGTGGTCAGATCCTTTGCATTATCGGTGAGTCTGGTTCGGGCAAGTCGGTGACTGCAAACACAATCATGGGGCTCTTGCCCAAGATCATTCCGGTCTCATCGGGCGCGATCAATCTCAATGGAACCACCATAGTCGGCGCGCCGGCAAAAAAGCTGCGCCAGCTGCGTGGCCGTGTCGTGTCCATGATCTTTCAAGATCCGCTTTCGGCGCTTAACCCGCTGATGACGGTCGGCGACCAAGTCGCTGAAGTGATGGCGGCCCATGGAGTGGGCACCAAGGCCTCGCGGCGTGCGCGCGCCCTTGAATTGTTGACCGAAGTCGGCCTGCCTGATCCGGAGCTGATGTACCACCAGTATCCTTTCCGGCTTTCCGGTGGCCAGCGGCAGCGCGTCATGATCGCTATTGCGCTGGCCCTTGAGCCGACCATTCTGATCGCAGACGAACCAACCACCGCCCTTGACGTCACCACGCAAGCGCAGATCCTGAAGCTCATCCGTGACATTCAGCGTCGCAAGGATATGAGCGTCATGTTCATCACCCATGACTTCGGTGTTGTGGCTGAAATTGCCGACAGCGTCGTGGTTATGGAGAAGGGGCGGATTGTCGAACAGGGGAGCGTCGATCAGGTTCTCAAATCCCCCAGCCACCCCTACACTAAGCGCTTGATCGCGGCCGTTCCGCACCTCACGGGCGAAGACAGAAAGTTCAAGGCGCAGACGAGCGACGAGACGATCCTGACGGTCAATGGGTTGTGCAAGACCTATCGCAGTGGCAGCGCGCTGTTCGGTAGCCAGCGTGTCGTGCCTGCGGTGAAGGACGCCTCATTCACGTTGGCTACGGGCCGCACCCTCGGCATTGTCGGCGAAAGCGGCTCCGGAAAATCGTCGCTGGGCCGGCTTCTGATCAAGCTTCAGGACAGCGACAGCGGTCAGATCTTGTTTGAGGGCAAGGATATCGTCAAGCTTTCGGAATCCGAGTTCCGGCCGCTGCGCCCTCGAATTCAGATGATCTTTCAGGATCCTTTTGCCTCGCTCAATCCGCGATCCACGATTGGTCAAATACTGACAGTCGGGCCTGTCGCACATGGTATGCCCTACGTGCAGGCGCGCGAAGAGGCCCGTGCGTTGCTTTCCCACGTCGGTCTCGATGCCGGCGCCTTCGGCCGCTACCCGCACGAATTCTCGGGTGGGCAGCGCCAGCGCATCGGCATCGCCAGGGCCCTGATGTTCAAGCCTAAGCTACTGATTGCCGACGAAGCAGTCTCCGCGCTTGACGTGTCGATCCAGGCCCAGATCCTCAAGCTGCTTGACCAAATCCAGCGCGAGACGGGCGTATCAATGATCTTCATCACCCATGACCTTCGTGTCGCCAGTCAGATCTGTGACGAAATCGCAGTGATGCAGAAGGGCAGGGTCGTCGAGCGCGGCCCGCCGTCTCAGATCTTCCTGAAACCGCAATCGGACTACACCCGTGAACTTGTCGCTGCAATTCCGGGAGAACGACGGAGAGGCACTTGAGAAGGTTCAATTCACCCCTGGCAGTCGCTGCCTAATAAGCAAAAGAGAGGGAATAAAATGACAAATGACTCTACGACCAAAAGCAACATTTCTCGGCGCGACGCACTGCGCCTGATGGCAGCCGGCGGCATTGCATGCTTTGCCGCTCCCAACCTGATAGGCAAGCCTGACATTGCCCGGGCCGCCGACAAGAAGCCTGCGGGTCGCGTCGTGGTCGGGCTTTCGCAGGAACCGACCGTCTTCAATCCGCTGATGGCCCATATCGAAACGGACGATGYGGTCCACTTCTCACTCTTCGACGCCCTCTTCCGCATGGATCCAGGCGGCGTTCTCCAGCCCAATCTTGCGCTAGAGGTTCCCACGCAGAAGAACGGCGGCATCTCGGAGGATGGCCTGAGCTGGCGCGTCCGCCTGCGTGACGATGTGCACTGGCATGACGGTAATCCCTTCACGGCTGAGGACGTGAAGTTCACCCTTGAACTGATCACCAATCCGAAATTCCGCGCCTGGCGTACGGGCGGCCATTCGTTGGTGCGCGACCTCACTGTGGTCTCGCCAACGGAAATCACCTGGCGCATGGAGCAGGTT
>NZ_JBFTQY010000026.1:0-83545 GCF_056399245.1 Rhizobium sp. 01N447_2 | reverse complement strand
GGTATGCCCTTCGCCGATCGCCTCTGCCCTGACGAAAACCTGCTCCGGCAGAATGCTGCAATCTGACCAGGAAAGGCTCTAACTGCTGTCGAAAATGTGAACGGCCGTCAGTGATCCGTGTGTTCAATCCTTGCCGAGGACAGGCTAACGCTCGACTCTTATTGTTTTAAAGGAGAGGTTAATGTCAACTTTCGAGCGTCTTTCTGCCTATCGCCCCTATGGGCTGGCCGCTCTCAGAATCATCACCGCGCTGCTGTTCATCGAACACGGGACGATGAAGCTTTTCGCTTTCCCGGCTGCGCAGATGGCCGGCTCGTTGCCGCCGCTGATGCTTTTCGCCGCCCTTCTGGAGCTTATCGGCGGTATCCTCATTCTCGTCGGCCTGCTGACGCGCCCTGTCGCCTTCCTCCTCGCCGGCGAAATGGCGGTCGCCTATTTCATGGCGCATGCCCCGAACAGCTTTTTCCCGGCCGTCAACCAGGGCGATGCCGCGATCCTGTTCTGCTTCGTTTTCCTCTACCTGTTCTTCTCCGGTCCCGGCGCTTTTGCCGTCGATAATCGCAAGACAGCCTGAACGATACACTGAGGGGCGTCGGCGACGCCCCTCAACCTCACATCACGCGGTAAGCTTCAGACCGGCGATGCCGGCGAYAATCAGCGCGATGCAGGCAAGACGGGAGACACTTGCCTCATCACCAAGCAGCCAGATGCCGAGAAATACGGTGCCGACCGTGCCGGTGCCGGTCCAGACCGCATAGGCAGTGCCGATCGGCAGATGCTTCACCGCCAGGCCGAGCAGCACGATGCTGATGACCATCGATATGACGGTCAGCGCCGTCGGCAGCGGCCGGGTGAAGCCATCGGTATATTTAAGGCCGATCGCCCAACCACATTCGAAAAGACCGGCGAGAAAAAGCAGAAACCAGGCCATGCGACTCTCCTTGTTCAAGAGCGAGGCCGTCCCCGCGACAGTTGCATCCTGGGGATGCCGCAGTCGTCTGCGATGACGCCTATATGCGTGAGGAGGCGGCGGTGTTCAAGGTCGGAATCGGCACAGCTGCCATGCCATCCGTTTCTTGCGGCCTACAGCGCCGCGCGTCTTTTAGATGTGCAAAGGACGCTGTCGCACCTTTAGTTGCTGCATCACGGCTGCCCACCAGCCTCCGCGGCAAGGCTTTTGGCGCGGCGGCAGAGGCGATCGAAGGTTTCGAGGAAGCGTGAGCGGTCTTTCGGGCTGAAGGCGGCGTTGTAGCCCTTGCTCTCGCCGGTTTCGCGCAAGTGCGCGCCGAGATCGCGCATGGCGCTCGCCATGCCGATATTGGTCTCGTCGAAAACGCGCCCTGTGGGTCCGCTGACGAAGGCGCCGGTAGCGACACAGCGCACAGCGAGCGGCACATCGGCGGTGACAACGACATCGCCCGTGCCGGCGCGTTCGGCGATCCAGTTGTCGGCGGCATCGAAGGCGTTGGAGACGATGACGTTGTGAACCATCGGATCGCGCGAGGGGCGCAGACCGGAATTGGCAACGAAGGTGACTTCAAGGCCGTGACGTTCGGCGACCCTCAGGATTTCCGGCTTCACCGGGCAGGCATCGGCGTCGACATAGATCAAGGGCTGCTTACCTCACTTAGAGCACGATGCCGAAAAGCGTGAGCGGTTTTCGGCATCGTGCTCTAATTCTTTGATTTAGATCCGGATTTAATTTTTAGGTCGATCCGACCTAAAAACTTCCGGATCTAATGCCGACGCCTGATACGCGCGGATTACTCGCGAGTCCAGATTTCGCTCGAAACCTTTTCCGAGCCGCCATAAGTCCAGACACCCTGCCAGCTGCCGTCCGGCTGCTCGAAGTACATGGCGATGCCGAAATTCTCCTTGGAGACGTAACCGACGGAGATCGCTGTGTCCTCGTCGCTGGCCGGACCCATTTCGAAACGATCGCCGCTGAATTTTGCACCGAGGCCGGTGCCGATCGACTCGTTCTTACCGATCATCCAGTCGACGATATAGGTCTCGCCGTTGCGAAGCACCTTGACGGTGCCCTGATACTTGCTGCCGTCCTCGCTGGTGCCGGCGACCTTGTAAGAACCTGTGGGGTCCGCAAGTGCGATGGCGGGCAGTAACACAAATGCGCAAGCTGAAATAACAGTCCGAAAAATCATAGGGTCCACCACGCCGCGGATGCTCTTGCCCGAATGCATCAGCTCGAAGCCCTTGTTGATGTCTTCGAGCGGCATGGTGTGGGTGATCATCGGATCGATCTGGATCTTGCCTTGCATGTACCATTCGACGATCTTCGGCACGTCGGTACGGCCGCGGGCGCCGCCGAAAGCCGTGCCCATCCAGTTGCGGCCGGTGACCAGCTGGAACGGACGGGTGGAGATTTCCTGGCCTGCACCGGCAACGCCGATGATAACCGACTTGCCCCAGCCGCGGTGCGAGGCTTCCAGTGCCTGGCGCATCACCTTGGTGTTGCCGGTGCAATCGAAGGTGTAGTCGGCGCCGCCGATCAGGTCGCCGTTGCGTTTGGTCAGGTTGACGAGGTAAGGCACGATGTCGTCACCGACCTCCTTCGGATTGACGAAGTGGGTCATGCCGAACTTTTCGCCCCAGGCCTTGCGATCATTGTTGATATCGACGCCGATGATCATGTCGGCACCGGCAAGCTTCAGACCCTGAAGCACGTTGAGACCGATGCCGCCGAGCCCGAAGACGATCGCCGTGGCGCCGATCTCGACCTTGGCGGAGTTGATGACCGCACCGATGCCGGTGGTCACGCCGCAGCCGATGTAGCAGATCTTGTCGAACGGCGCGTCGGGATTGACCTTGGCAAGGGCGATCTCCGGCAGCACGGTGAAGTTCGAAAAGGTTGAGCACCCCATATAGTGGTGGATCTTGTCCTTGCCGATCGAAAAGCGCGAGGTGCCGTCCGGAGGGTGAAATCATCGGTGTGGCAGATGCCCGTCGCCTTGACCTCGACCAGCACTTCGCCGGCCCGCGGCCCCTCCAGCTGCACGGTCATCACTTCCAGCGGTTTTCCTGCCTGAACGGCAACGGCGGCGCGAACGTCCATCTTGATATCTCCCTGTCGATTTTTGTTGGTTCCCAGCTGATTTATCGGGCTGAGCTTGGCATGGTCGGCGAATTCGGCTCAAGCGAAAACGGCCGGTCGCCCGGTCTTTTCCTCTCAGGCGAATTCCATGATCACGGCATCGACGGCCAGGCTTTCACCGGCTGCGGCATTGATCTTCGAGACGACGAGATCACGGTCGGCGCGCAGCACGTTCTCCATCTTCATCGCTTCGACGATCGCAAGCGTCTCACCGGCCTTGACCTCCTGGCCCTCGGCAACCGCGATGGCGACGACGAGGCCGGGCATCGGGCAGAGCAGGAGCTTGGAGGTATCGGGCGGCAGCTTCACCGGCATCAGCCTGTCGAGTTCGGCATGACGCGGCGAAAAGACCTTGGCAATCACCGAAAGCCCCTGCCAGTCGATACGCAACCCGTTCGGAACGGGGCGAATCTGCGCGGTAACGTCGCGACCGCCGACCTTGCCGCTCCAGACCGGGTCGCCTGGTCTCCAATCGGTGACAACGCTGTTGTTCTCGCCCTCGATCGCGATGTCCATATCGAAGGGGATGGTGACGAGACCGTCGAGCAATCGTGCCGCGACGTACTTGTCGCCAATCTTGATCACCCAGTGCTCGCGCAGCGCGCCCGATGCAGCGCGCAGGCGATCGGCGAAACGTTCACGACGGTTCGCCTCGATCAACGAGGCGGAGAGGGCGATCGCGGCAAGCACGGCGTCTTCCGACTGCTCCGGTTTCATCGGCGCGAAGCCGTCAGGATATTCCTCGGCGATGAAGCCTGTGGAAAGCCGGCCCTCGCGCCAGCGCGGATGTTTCATCAGCGCCGACAGGAAAGGAACATTGTGCTCGATGCCATCGACGACGAAGCCGTCGAGCGCCCGGCCCATGGCGTCGATCGCCTCGAGCCGTGTCGGCGCCCAGGTGCAGAGCTTGGCGATCATCGGATCGTAATACATCGAAATCTCGGCACCCTCGAAGACGCCGGTATCGTTGCGGACGACGACATTGCCGGTCTTGCCTTCCGCCGGCGGGCGGTAACGCGTCAGGCGGCCGATCGAGGGCAGGAAGTTGCGGTAGGGATCTTCGGCATAGAGCCGGCTCTCGATCGCCCATCCGTCGAGCCTGATGTCCTCCTGAGTAAAGGGAAGGGGCTCTCCCGCTGCGACCCGGATCATCTGCTCGACAAGATCGATGCCGGTGATGAGTTCGGTCACGGGATGTTCGACCTGCAGGCGGGTGTTCATTTCGAGGAAATAGAAATTGCGATCGCGGTCGACGATGAATTCGACGGTGCCGGCGCTCTGGTAATCGACGGCCTTGGCGAGCGCCACCGATTGCTCGCCCATCGCCTTGCGGGTGGCCTCATCGAGGAAGGGCGAGGGCGCCTCTTCCGCCACCTTCTGGTTGCGCCGCTGGATCGAGCATTCACGTTCGCCGAGATAGACGACGTTGCCATGCGCGTCGGCCAGCACCTGGATCTCGATATGGCGTGGCTCGACGATGTATTTCTCGATGAAGACGCGGTCGTCACCGAAGGAGCTTTTCGCCTCGGAGCGGGCACGCTCGAAGCCGTCGCGCACTTCTGCCTGGTTCCATGCAATGCGCATGCCCTTGCCGCCGCCGCCAGCCGATGCCTTGATCATGACGGGATAACCGATCCCGCCAGCGATTACCTCCGCATGGGCCGCATCCTCGATGATGCCAAGATGGCCGGGCACTGTGGATACACCGGCGGCATTGGCGAATTTCTTCGATTCGATCTTGTCGCCCATCGCCATGATGGCCTTCGGCTTCGGGCCGATGAAGACGATACCCTGTTTTTCCAGTTCGGCGCAGAAGGAGGCGCGTTCGGACAGGAAGCCGTAGCCGGGATGCACCGCCTCGGCGCCCGTCGCCTTGCAGGCCGCGATGATCTTTTCGGCAGCCAGATAACTCTCCGACGCTGCGGCGGGGCCGATATGCACAGCCTCGTCAGCCATCTCGACATGCAGCGCGTCCCGATCCGCATCCGAATAGACCGCGACGGTCAGAATTCCCATGCGGCGCGCAGTCTTGATCACGCGGCAGGCGATTTCGCCGCGATTCGCGATCAGGATTTTCTTGAACATCGAGACTCCACCCAGAAATGCATCCCGGAGTTTTACGCACAAAACACCGGAACGCACAATCAGGCTTGCGGAGCGTCAGGCGACAGCGGCTGCCGAGACTGGTTCCTCGTCGACGATGCGCAGCCAGCGGCTGCGACGCGGCTCGGCATAATCGCGCAGCTCGACGGCGGCCATGATCCCCGCCCAGTGCGGATGATTGGCGCCAGCCAGCGTTGCCCGCTCGATCTGCTGGAGCACGCCGTATTCGACCGACGAGACGGGGATGACGCCGCCTTCGGCCACGCTTCTGAAGATGCGCATCGCAAAATCGACGTCCTGACGGGAGATGCCCCGGCGATCGATGGCACGCGACAGCTTGTAGCCACCGATATTGTCGGTGATCGCCAGGCGGAGCTGATCGAGGGCGAGCGCTCTCAACTCGCCCGGGACATCGGCCGAGATCTCCATGACGTGAAGAATGAGCTCRAGTTCCAGCGCCGAGTTGACGACACCATCGGTCGTAAACATGCGCATGATCCAGGCGACGTTGATTTCATCAAGCGAGCCTTGCGGATACGTGTAATGGACGATGAAACCGGCGAGCTGCTCCACAAAGAAAGCGTTCCAAGCGGCACATTTTTCAGGGCAGGAATTGTTGAGCGCCAACATCGCCACGACATCGTCTGATGTCCGGATGCCCTGCGGGAAGGCATGTTTGCGCAGCAGTATCATATCTTCGGCCGTCAGCCGATGCTTGCCGGCCACGATACAGGCCGGAAAAGCGAGACGAAATTCGCTCATGTTTTAACTCCAGGCTTCATCATGAAACCGGCGACAGTTTTAGCGCCTGCGAATTGACGATCCCTCAAGAAGAGGAGTTAACCCGATATTCCCGATGTCAGGAAGATTTTAACGATTGCGCCTGCAGCCGCTCGCGCCAGATGATGAAGAGGCCTGACGCAACGATGATGAAGATGCCGATCCATTTGGAAAAGCTCGGGAAATCGTCGAACAACGCATAACCCAGAACGGTCGCCGAGATGATCTCGAAGTACTGGAACGGCGCAAGCAGCGACAGGGGCGCGAGACGAAAAGCCCGGACCACGAGCATATGCGCATATCCCGAGATCGTGCCGAGGGCGAGAAGCAGGACAAGGCCGAGACCGGAGGAGGGCAGGGAGACAGCAAAATCGGCATTGCCGGAACTGCTACCGACGAGAAGGGCGGCCGCCATAAAGACCGTTCCGCCGATGCCGGCCATCGTCTGCATGGTCAGCGGCGAATCGGCCTCGCCGATGGCGCGGTTGAGGAAGAGATAGAGCGAGAACAGAAAGGCGCAGGCGACCGGCAGCAGCGCCTTCAAGCCGAAAATTTCGTAGCTTGGCTGAATGACGATCATCGCGCCGCCGAAACCGACGACGATCGCTGTCCAGCGCCGCCAGCCGACTTTGTCGCCGAGAAACAGCGCCGACAGGGCGGTCAGCATGAAGGGTTCGACGAAATAGATGGCGAAGACGTCGGCGAGCGGCATGTATTTGACGGCGACGAAGAAAAGCAGGCTCGCAGCACCATGCAGCACACCGCGCAGCAGGTTCATCCATGGCCGTTTGGCCGACAGCGCCTTCGGCCCGAAAAGGGCGAAAAGAATCGGCAGGGTGCAGGCAATCTGGAAGAAGAATCGGTAGAAGGTCACCTGACCCGGCGACATCGCCTCGAAGGTCGCCATATATTTGGCGATCGCATCCATTGTCGGCAGGATGAGCATGGCGCCGGACATGATGGCCATGCCCTGCAGGGAATTTTGGTGGGGCTCTGACATGGCTGCTGATTCTTGCGAGGATGACGCCATCAACCATGAGAAGGCCGGGCAATCAAGCCGAGCAATCGCAAATGGTTTCGAGGTGAAAACGAAATCGTCGCTTAGAGAGCGTTTCCCTGAAGAGAAATGGTGCGGTCGAGAAGACTCGAACTTCCACGGGTTGCCCCACAGCGACCTCAACGCTGCGCGTCTACCAATTCCGCCACGACCGCATCGTGGTAGGTGCCGATTTGCGTCGGCGGGGCAGCATGTAGCAAAAGCATCTGGGGTGCACAAGGGCGATGTGACAGTTTTTTTGAAAACCGGTCACAGCATTTGAATTGGCCTCGAAACGGGTCCATATAGCTGTCCTGCCGCCCCTATTTCACAGGCATTTCGGGGAGAGCGGCAAGGAATGGCCATGCTTCGCACTGATCTCGAATTCTCCATGCTTCCCCAACTCGGCACGCGGCCGGTCCGCTGGCGCATCGCCGATGACCTCGTTCCCTATGAGGAGGCGGTGGAGACGATGGAGCGCGAGGTGGCGGTGATATCGGATGGCGGTGATGAGCTCGTCTGGCTCGTCGAACATCCGCCGCTCTATACTGCCGGCACCAGCGCCAATAAGAGGGACCTCGTCCAGCCGGACCGTTTTCCGGTCTTTGCGACAGGGCGTGGYGGTGAATATACCTATCATGGACCCGGCCAGCGCGTCGCCTATGTCATGCTCGACCTGAAAAGGCGGCGTCAGGACGTGCGCGCCTTCGTTGCCGCCCTTGAAGACGTCGTCATCCGCACGCTCGACATGATGAATGTGCGCGGTGAGCGACGTGAAGATCGCGTCGGCGTCTGGGTGCGCCGGCCGGAAAAGCCATTGCTGGCCGATGGGGCGATGGCCGAGGACAAGATCGCCGCTCTCGGCATAAGGCTGCGGAAATGGGTGACCTTCCACGGACTGTCGCTCAACGTCGATCCCGATCTCGACCATTTCGGCGGCATCGTGCCCTGCGGGATATCAGCCTATGGCGTGACCAGCCTCGTCGATCTTGGCCTGCCGGTGATGATGGCTGATGTCGATATCCGGCTGCGCACCGCCTTCGAGGCGGTTTTCGGCGAAACGACCGGCGAAATCTGACTGATCGCGGCGACCGGGGCAATTTGTATCGGAAAGAAAGGCTGGTTTCGGCTTTTCCCAGGGGAACAATGCTTCGTGGAAGTTTTGGCGGTCGCGCAGCGTTGAGGTCGCTGTCGAGGAAGCCTTGGACGTTCGAGTCTTTCTGCCGTCAGGCTCGGCAATCGCTTCACCGTCAGATCTGAGTCAGTGTTTTAACCGATAATTAGCGGTGGAAAATATATAGGACACCACAGCAGTGTGAATATGGAAGTCCGAGGATAATGAGAAAAAAAGCAGCGGCAAGCTGGTCGTTCCTCGATGTGTATTTCGTTCTCGATATTATCGAGAAGGTTCTCATCGGTTATTTCTTCGTTGGGATTGTCATGCGCGTCCTGCCGCAGATGCAGGACAATCGCGCGATCATCGATTGCCTGCTGATCGTTTCGGAGGGAGCAGCCGCATTCCTCATCCTGACCCGTCGACCGACGAGAAATGCGTCGCTACGCTTCTTCGACTGGACGGTCACAGCCATCGGCACGATCTTCCCGCTGCTTGCCGCGCCCTCCGCGACACAGCCGCTAGCGCCGCTCGCATTCTGCGGGACGGTGATGGCGCTCGGTTTCATCTTGCAGATATCGGCAAAGCTGACATTGCGGCGAAGCTTCGGCCTGGTGCCGGCCAATCGCGGCGTCAAGATCGGCGGGCCTTACAAATTCATCCGCCATCCGATGTATGCGGGGTATCTGATGGCACACATCGGCTTCTTCCTGGCCCATCCGAGCCTTTGGAATTTCGCCATCTATGCGACGGCTCTGGCCGCACAATGTTTCCGCCTCTTGGCGGAGGAGCGTCTGCTCAGGCAGGATCCTGCTTACGAGGCCTTCATGGCCACGACCCGTTACCGGCTCGTTCCATTGGTATTCTAAGACGACAGAGATGGATGAAAAAGAGAAGGGCCGGTTTCCGGCCCTTTCTTTTATCGGATCCCCTTCTTTTATCGGATCAATGCGTCGCGCGGCATGCTTCGGTGCGAGAGGCACCGCTGTCGGCACCCTTGGTGTGGGAGCCCTTCGGGCCGATCATGCTGTGGCATGKGGGCAGCGGCGTGATGCTGGCTGTTGCGGTCTTATCGACGCCAGGGGCTGCCATGGCGCTCGGCGCGAAGCCATCGCTGTCATTGGTATAGTCGCCGGAATAGGCCGAGGCCTTGCGGCTGCTGTAGTGGACCGGGGCCGGCTTCGACGTCGGGCTCGGCGCGAAGCCGTCGCTGTCGTTGGTGTAGTCATCGGAATAGGTCGGCTGGGCGAAGGCAGCGCCTGCAATGCTGACGGCGAACAGGGAAGCGGCGAGGGCAAATTTGATGCGCATGGGTCTATCTCCTCAATCTGCTGTTGAATTCCACAACATAAACTAACCCTCGGCAAACACGAGTTCGCGCCCCAATTCAGGCAATTTTGTGATAATATGCCGATGCGGCCGCGACCTTTTGTCCAAATGAAATCACAGTGTTGTCAACGAAATTGACGTTTGCGTTACAGAAGCCGCCTAACAAAAATAGGCGATTGATGTCTCGAATAAGACAGCTGGTGCTGCAATCATAAATTGTTAACTTTTGGTAATGTTGGGAAGGGTCACTAACGGGAGGCGGCAGCCCGTCTCCCGTTGGTGATCTGCGCCTTGTGCGTGAAGTCAGTCCTCGTTCGGGATATGCGCATCGACACCGGTCAGCTGCAGTTTGTTGCGGACGTGACGGACGCCATCGACCGAAAGCGCGCCGAGTTCGACCTTGCGAGCGATGCCGATCGTCTCCACCGACCCTTCCAGGGTGACGACGTGACCGTCTGCATGAACCTCGATGCTGTCGATATCGACCTCGGGGATGTTTTCGAGATTGTCGTTCACCCGCGCTTCCAGCTCGTCGCTTTCATCGCGGTCGATCGTATCGGCGCGCAGCGAATCCTTCAGGCGGTTCTCGTTGCCGTCCTCATCCGTGCCATCTATCCGGAAGCCCTTGTTGGGATCGCTGTCAAAATTGGCCGCAGTCTCGCCGTAGGGGCGATTATCCGGGCCGCCGGTGCCGGCGCCGCTGCCATCGGCATAGGGCCAGCCGTCATCGAGGTTGCGTTCTTCGAGGTCGCGATAATCCTCTTCACGGGAAAGCTCAGGCTTTTCCCGAGAAATCGGGGTCTTGTCACCGATCCTTGCCATTGCGGTCGCTCCTTGTTTCTTTTGCTGGAAACGCCGGCAGCGGCGAATGGTTCGGTGCGGACGGCGATTTGTCAGCCGTGATTGTCAGCCCTGGGCCTTCTCCCATTTCTTCACGAGACGGTCGCGCTTCAGCCGCGAGAGGCGCTGCAGCCAGAAAATGCCATCGAGCTGGTCGACTTCGTGCTGGATGCAGATGGCAAGGAAATCTTCGGCACCGTCCTCGTGCACGGCGCCCTCGGCATCCTGATAGCGGAAGCGGATTGCTCGCGGGCGCGTCACCTCGTCGGTCACGCCGGGCATAGAGACGCTGCCTTCGGAATGGCTCATCGTCTCCTTCGAAAACCAGGTGATATGAGGATTGACGTAGAGACGCACGCCGTCGGCCTGGTCGAGTTCCAGCACCGTGACACGGTCGAAGACACCGATATGGGCGGCGGTGATGCCGACGCCGGGGGCTGCGCGCATCGTCGCCAGCAGATCGTCGGCAAAGGCTGTGAGCGAGGAATCGAAGGCCGTCACCGGCGCGCAGACAGTCTTCAGGCCCGGATGTGGATAGCGCAGAATCGGACGGATGGGCATGGGGCAGGCTTCCTCTGCTTGGACGGGTGAGGAAACTATCGCCGGCCGCAGGCATTGTCATCACGAAGCACGGTTTGCCGCTTTACGACACGGGTGCTTTGGGCTAGCAGGGGCCAAGAATTCCGGCTGCGGGAGCCTCGCGCGGGATTTGCTTATCCGCTTGTTGATAATGTGTTTTCGGCCAACATTTGCGAATGCGGCGCGGCAGTCGTTGAAATTCGAACCAGATGCGAGGGCGGCAGATG
This sequence comes from Rhizobium sp. 01N447_2, assembly GCF_056399245.1. Lineage (NCBI taxonomy): Bacteria > Pseudomonadati > Pseudomonadota > Alphaproteobacteria > Hyphomicrobiales > Rhizobiaceae > Rhizobium > Rhizobium sp. 01N447_2. The sequence continues at coordinate 72,425 of NZ_JBFTQY010000026.1, read as the reverse complement.
ACGACGACCGATGGGGAAGACCGCATTCGCAGGCGTCCTGATGACGAGGAAGCCGATATCTACGACGAGGACGGCAATGTCCGCGGCGATTTTCTGGCGCTTGTCGGCGCCGCAATCGCCGACCGCGACACGCTGTTCCTGCGCCAGAACGTTGCCCGCCTGCATGAATCCGAAATAGGCGACCTGCTGGAGGCGATCCAGCCGGATCAGCGCCTGGCGCTGGTGCGCCTGCTCGGCGACGATTTCGACATGACGGCGCTGACCGAAGTCGACGAGGCGATCCGCCGCGAGATCGTCGACCAGATGCCGAACGACCAGATCGCCGCCGCGATCGGCGAGCTCGATTCGGACGACGCCGTCTACATTCTCGAAGACCTTGACAAGGAGGATCGAGAAGAGATCCTCGCCCAGCTGCCGTTCACCGAGCGGGTGCGGCTGCGCCGGGCGCTCGACTATCCCGAAAGCTCGGCCGGGCGCCGCATGCAGACGGAATTCGTCGCCGTGCCGCCATTCTGGACTGTGGGACAGACGATCGACTACATGCGCGACGAGGAGGATCTGCCCTATTCCTTCTCGCAGATCTTCGTCATCGATCCGACCTTCAAGCTGCTCGGCGCCGTCGATCTCGACCAGATTCTCCGCACCAAGCGGCAGACGAAGATCGAGCACTTCCTGTGGCTTTTGATCAACCTCGGCACGGCGATGCTGTCGGCCAGCGTCATCGGGCTGTTTGACGGCTCGATCGAGAAGATGATCGCGCTTGCGGTGCTGATGCCGATCGTCGCCTCGATGGGCGGCAATGCCGGCACGCAGACGATGACGGTGACGGTGCGCGCGCTCGCGACCCGCGATCTCGACATCTACAATGCCGGCCGCATCATCCGCAGGGAGGCGGGCGTCGGCATCCTGAACGGCATCGTCTTCGCGACGATCATGGGCGCGATCGCCGGGACCTGGTTCCACGACTACCAGCTCGGCGGGGTGATTGCGGCGGCGATGGTCATCAACCTGATGGCAGCCGCTCTTGCCGGCATCCTTCTGCCGCTGCTGCTCGACAAGATGGGCGCCGACCCGGCGATCGCCTCGTCGGTCTTCGTCACGACAGTGACGGACTGTACCGGCTTCTTCGCCTTTCTCGGCATCGCCACCTGGTGGTTCGGCATCTGAACCGCCAAAAATTGACTATTACGTAAAAGTCAATATTATCGTCTGTCCGACGACGGGGAACACATGCCGGTGAACAAATACTATAGCATAACGGAACTGACGCGCGAATTCGGGGTCTCGACGCGCACGCTCCGCTTCTACGAGGACGAGGGACTGATCCATCCAGAGCGGCGCGGGCGCACCCGTCTGTTCCGGCAAGCCGACCGGCGCCTCATCGGGGAAATCCTCCGCGGCCGGCGCATCGGTTTCACCATCGCCGAAATCCGCGAGATCATCCAGGTCTACAAGGAGCCGCCGGGCGAACTCGGCCAGCTGAAGCTCCTGATGAAGCGCGTCGACGAGAAGCGCGACGACCTGCGCCAGAAGCGCAAGGATATCGACGACACGCTGGCGGAACTCGACTCTATCGAAGAGACCTGCCTCGGCCGCCTCGCCGAAATCGGCGTCACCACCTGAAAAACGGCTACGGGGTTGCCAACCTCTATTGTGCCTCGGCGCTGCATTCGGCGGCGATCGTCTGGACCCGCTCGTCGTTCCGAATATCGATCTCTCCCGCCTGCAGCGGCGTGAACAGCGCTTGGGCCTGCAATTTGTCCAGCGTGCACTGGCAGAAGCCGCGGCAAAGCGCTTCGCCTTGCTGCATGACGCAAGAGGCGTTGCATTGCCTTAGGTAAGTCGCGAGCGGATCCGGCGCCTGCGGCGGGACGACGAGGGAAATCCCATAGGCGATGGCGATCAACACCGGCTGGTGGATGAGATAGAAGGCAAGGCTGTGGCGGCCGAGCCTTGCCGGCCACCAGGAACCGGTGCCAAGGGCGGCAAGCCGCTGCGGCAGCCTGGTTCTGATGGCGATCGAGGCGATACTCAATCCAGCGAAGAAGGGCACTGCCCAGGGAAACAGCGGGACGTAGTCATTAGAGCGTTCCTGCGTCACGGCAAGGCCGATCCAGGCGAGATATCTGGGATCGAACAAGGATGAGCGAAGCAGGCCGGGTGGCCCGAAATTATCGGTCATCCAGGCGGCAAAGAGCGCGAGCGTGGCGATGAGGGTGAAGGCGAGCGGCAGCCTCAAAAAAACGACGCCGATGAGCGTGAGCACCGCGATACAATGCAGGATGCCGAAATAGATCCACTCGTTCGGCATCGCGATGCGCGTGGCGATCGAGATGAGCGCGGCTGCCGCGGCGATCATGCCGAAGCGCTTCCAGAAGGAGGGCCAGCGAATCTCGGGCGTGCTCGAGAGCACCAGGCTGATGCCGACGATGACGAGAAAGGTCGTGGCGATTGCCCGGGCATAGATCTTCAGCCAGCCGGTTTCGGCCGTGCCCGGCGCGAGATAGCCCATGAACTCCATGTCCCAGCTGAAATGGTAGCTCGCCATGGCGATCAGCGCGACGCCGCGCGCCGTATCCAATAGGCCGATGCGCGGCGGTTTTGCCGCCGCATCGGTTTCCCTTGCCGGCAATATCATCAAAGTCCCTCGGGCAAATCACGTCCGTCGCTCGACGGCATATCGCGGCGAATAACAGAAAGGTGGAGATTTGATGGCGGGCCAGCATCCATGATTGCCAGTCGCGCCTGCGAGAAAAATTGCCGGCGTGTCAGCACGAAGATGACGATCGCCGTCGTCAGCATGAAGACATAAGGGTTGATGAACCAGCCGAGATAGCCGATCGACAGGAAGATCGCCCTGAGGCCCTCGTTGAAATTGCTGCCGGCAATGACGTTCATGCGGATGACGCGTTCGGCCGCCCGCTCGGCGGCGATGACGTCGCGCTCGGTGTCGCGCATCATCGGGATCGAGCCGAAGAGAATGGTGCAGTAGTTGAACAGCCGGTAGGACCAGCCGAATTTGAAGAAGGCGTAGCCGAAAAGCGCTGCCAGCCCGCCCACCTTCATCTCGAAGACGGCATGGCCCCCATGGAAGACGAAGGGCAGGTCGGCGAAGACGGCGTCGACCTTCTCCGTCGCGCCGAGCAAAGCAAAGCAGCTGCCGATCGCGAAGATCGAGGTCGAGGCAAAGAAGGCGGTGCCGTTCTGCAGGCCGGCCATGATCTGCGTGTCGATCATCTTCAGGTCGCGGCGCAGCGAATTGTAAATCCATTCCCGGCGCCGTTCGGTCATCGCATGGGTCAGGCTGGTGCGTCCGAAGAAGGTGCGGCCGTGCAGCAGCCAGGAATAGCCCATCCAGACAAAGGCAAAGAAGGCCAGAGCGATATAATCCGCCGTCGTCATCAGTGATTCAGTCTCCGCATGAACGCGGCCATTATGCCGCAAGTCGGATTATGCCGCATGGCCGAGTTCGGCGGCTTTACGTGAGCTTTCGGCCATGCGGCAGTTCGGCATAATCGAGCCGTCTGGAAACAACAAGGCTTGGCGGATAGCCGACCGGCATCTTCTGGAACTAACGACAGCAATACGGTCTTCCGTCAGCTTGYGGATTCGGGGCGGCAACCCAAAGAAGGAGAAAAGGACGGCGCTATCCCTCCAGCGCCTCAATCATCCCCACCCGTGTCGCATGCCGGCCGCCCTCGAAACGAGCGGTCAGGAATGCATCCACGATATCGAGCGCCAGCCCTTCGCCCACCACGCRCACGCCAATCGAAAGCATGTTGGCATCGTTGTGCTGGCGGATCATGCGGGCCGAGAATGTGTCTGCGCAGACGCCGCAACGGATTCCCTTTACCTTGTTCGCCGCCATCATGATGCCCTGGCCGGTGCCGCATAGGATGATGCCAAACCGGCAATCGCCGGAGGCGACGAGACGCGCCGCCGCTTCGCCGTGCTGAGGATAATGTGTGCTCTCCGGCGTTGTCGGTCCGATGTCGACCACTATCCAGCCTTGCGCCGTGATATGACCGGCAATAGCCTGTCGGAGCTGAATGGCGGCGTGGTCGCTGGAGAGGGCGATGCGGTTGGTGGCTGTCATGGAGAAGTGGTCCCGTTTTCCAAAGCAATTTGCCGTCCTGACGATGCACGCTAGCGCCACACCAGTCTAGAGGTGCACGAGCAGGGCGCTGCGTTAACCGCTTGTAAAGTCGTGATGGCCAATTGTTCAGGGCTGAACCTGAACTCCGAATTCAAAAGTGACCCATGAGTCGGCCGGATTACATCCCGAGTCTCGATGGCCTGCGCGGTGTCGCTGCGCTTCTGGTCGTTGGAGCCCATATTGGCCTTATCTTTCCAATCACAGCTCCGCATCTCGTGACGATGGGCGACGAAGCTGTCGGTTTGTTTTTTGCTCTCAGCGGCTTCCTGATGGCTCATCTCTACGGCTCACGGCCGGTCACGAGAGAAAACGTGCTGGATTTTCTTGTGAGCCGCTTTGCCCGCATCTATCCGGTTTATCTGGCGGCCGTCGTTCTCGTGGCGATGCTGTCGAGCTTGCAAAATCTGGATTTTGTTCAGCCGATCGTTAGCGGCACGGATTTTGTGCGTCATATCTTTCTTCTCGGCTCGAGTGGTGTTTTCTGGTCGATACCACCCGAGATCCAATTCTATCTGCTCTTTCCCGTCCTGTGGCTTTGCTTGGCTCAGCCGCACCGCCATAGCGGCATGATCGTGGGCCTCGCCGTGGTCGTCGTCGTGGATGGCCTGGTTGAATTGCCTGGCCCGGGAATTCTGCTCGCCTCCAAGCTCCCGTACTTTCTTTTCGGGGCACTGGCCGGAATGATGCATTCCCACTGGAACAGCTGGATTCCATCTGCCCTCACAGGCATTTCAACGCTTTTCCTTCTGGCGGTGTTTTTCACTTACCGGCATATCTTGCCCGGTTTTTCCCCGGAATTTTGGAGCCTGCAAAGTGCGGTGGCCGCGGCCGTCATTGTCGGCCTCGTCGCTCGACAGCCTCCCATCGCAGCCCATGTCCTGGCAGCTGCACCAGTACGGTTTTTCGGAAAGATCAGCTTTTCACTTTATCTTTTCCATGTCCCCATCATGTTCCTGGCGCGTCTGACTTTTGATGCCTTGATGCCCGAACCGGCGCTCATCATGGTGGCGCTTTTCGTTGCGGCAGTCGGGGCATGGTTCATCCACGAGACGATCGAGGTTCCAGGCCGGCGGCTGCTGGTTCAGCTTTGGCAGGATAATCGCTCGCGTCTGGTTTGGCGCGAAACTCCGGTCGGCCACATGGACCGCGCGATCCTCGACCTGCAAGAGGTCGAAAAGCGCCTGCTGAGCGGCGCAACGTCAGCCATGGCCGATCAACGACAAATCTCGACGACGGCTGAATCCTGGGATGGAGCCGACGGCGCGGTCATTCAAGATAATCGCGACGAGAAGCTTCGCGCATAGCTCAGCTAAGTTCTTGGGCTAGTCCGATGAGAAGCCCTCCAGGCCCGCGGATGTAGCAGAGCCGATAGATGTCTTGATAGTCCACGACTTCGCCGACGAGCTGCGCGCCGCGCTTGCTGAGCCTTTCAAGCGTCTCTTTGATATCATCAACGGTGAACATGACGCGGAGGTAGCCGAGCGCGTTGACCGGCGCGTTGCGGTGATCTGCGACGACAGGCGGCGTGAGGAAGCGGGAGAGCTCGAGCCGGCTGTGGCCATCCGGTGTGCGCATCATGGCAATCTCGACATGCTGATTGCCCAGTCCAGTGACACGCCCCGCCCATTCTCCTTCGATCGCAGCCCGCCCTTCGAGCTCGAGGCCGAGCTCGCGAAAGAAATCAATCGTCTCTTCGAGGTCATTGACCACGATTCCTACGTTGTCCATCCGTTTGAGCGGCATGTGTCCAATCTCCCAATCTACAAGGTGTCGTCTAGCATCGACGTCAGCAGGACATTGGAAGTCGGAGCAGACTGTCAAGATAAGGCAACCAGTTCTTCCTCCGCCTAGCCTTCATTGAATGCAGCAATKATTGGTAAGGCGGGCCGCTTGGTTTAGCGCACGACCCCGAAAATCGGATTCGATTTTCGGAAAGGATTATGCGCAAGCTCAAAGTGCTAGAGTGTCCTATTGGACGGGTGGCGCTCCAGTGTGCAGTCCGAATGTCGCACCGGCTCCATGCGATGTCGGTGCGCCGCACGGATTCGAAACCGGCCTCGCTTAAGCTTGCATCCTCATCTTCAGAAGGCGCCCCCATGTTTCTCTCGGTATTCGATGTCTTCAAGATTGGTGTCGGGCCGTCGAGCTCGCACACGATGGGTCCGATGTCGGCGGCCAACCGGTTTCTCGAGCTGATCCTGTCGAACGAATGGCCGCGCCCGTCATCGGGCGCACAGGTCACGGCCATCAAGGTCAGCCTGCACGGTTCGCTCGCCCATACCGGTATCGGCCACGGCACGGGCAGGGCTGTCATTCTCGGGCTGATGGGCGAGGCGCCCGACAGCGTCGATCCCGACAGGATGGACGGCATCGTCGACACAGTGGAGCGCACCGGCCGCATCACGCCGGATGGGCATCCCGCCTATCAGTTCCAGCCGAAAACCGACTTGGTCTTCGACAAGAAACAGCCATTGCCCGGCCATGCAAACGGCATGGTCTTTTCCGCCTATGACAGGGACGGCCGGCTGCTCGTCAAGCGCATCTACTATTCGGTCGGCGGCGGCTTCGTCGTCACCGACACCGAGCTGGAGCAGATGCGGGCGAAGAAGAACGCGGCTGGCGGCACGCGCGTACCCTATCCCTTCTCCACCGCCAAGCAGATGCTCGAGATGGCGGAGCGCTCCGGGCTGTCGATTGCGCAGATGAAGCGGGCGAACGAAGAAAGCCAGCGCAGCCCCGAGGAGCTCGATCAGGGGCTCGACCGCATCTGGGAGGCGATGCGTTCCTGCATCGAGCGCGGCCTCAAGGTCGATGGCATCATGCCCGGCGGCCTCAACGTCAAGCGGCGCGCGCGCAGGATTCACGACAAGCTGGAAGAGGAATGGCGCAGCAACCGCATCAACCCGTTGCTCGCCAACGACTGGCTGAGCGTCTATGCGATGGCCGTCAATGAAGAGAACGCGGCCGGCGGGCGGGTCGTCACGGCGCCGACCAACGGCGCGGCCGGCGTCATTCCGGCAACGATCCGCTACTACGAGCATTTCCACGAGGACTGGGACCAGAACGGCATCCGCGACTATCTGCTGACGGCCGCTGCCATCGGCGGGATCATCAAGCACAATGCCTCGATCTCGGGCGCTGAAGTTGGCTGTCAGGGCGAGGTCGGCTCGGCGGCGGCGATGGCTGCCGCAGGCCTTGCCGCCGTCATGGGCGGCACGCCGGAGCAGATCGAGAACGCCGCCGAAATCGCGCTCGAACACCATCTCGGCATGACCTGCGATCCGATCGCAGGCCTCGTGCAGGTTCCCTGCATCGAGCGCAACGCGCTCGGCGCCGTCAAGGCCGTCACGGCGGCCTCGCTTGCCATCAAGGGCGACGGCCAGCATTTCGTGCCGCTCGACGCCTGTATCGAGACGATGCGCCAGACCGGCCACGACATGAGCGAGAAATACAAGGAGACCTCGACCGGAGGTCTTGCGGTTAACGTCGTTGAATGCTGAGTTTGTGGACGCTTGAAGCTTGGTGCTTGACGCTCGCTGCCAAAAGGATTTCAACGGCAGCATGGCATTGCATCTCATCAAACTCTGCGTCGGCGCCGACTCGATAGACGATCTGCGCGAATGGGTGGCGGAACGCTCGCTGCGCGCCATCGCCGCCGGCCTCGAGCCGCATTCGGTGCATACGACGCGCATGGCGCCGAAACGCATGGAGGAGCTGCTTGACGGCGGTTCGCTCTACTGGGTGATCAAGGGGCAGGTGCAGGCGAGGCAGAAGCTGCTCGACATCGAGACCTTCACGGACGGCGAGGGGATTTCACGCTGCCGCCTGATGCTCGGCCCGGAGGTCATCGAGACGGCCGTGCAGCCGAAACGTCCCTTCCAGGGCTGGCGTTATTACACTGAGGACGACGTGCCGCGCGACCTGACAAGCCTTGGCGCCGGCATTGCCGAAATGCCCGCGGACCTTCGCCGCGAACTCACGGACCTTGGCCTGCTCTAATCCCCGAAATCGGAGTCGATTTCCGGAGGGGATCATGCGCGGATAGAAGGTGACAGCGTGCCCTTTCGGGCACGCGGCGCTCTGTAGTTCAGCGCAGGCGCAACTGTACCGGCGCGCTGCCGTCCGGCGAGGTCACATGCAAATGGATGCGGGCTTCGGGCTGAGAGTAACGCCAGGCACGGGCGCCATGGCACAGCAGCAGATTGATGAGATCCCGGGTCTTCGGAGACTTGGCCTTCGGCCGTTGCAGGCCGATCTCGGCAAGGCGCATAGCCGCCTCGTGCAGCGGATGCAGAGATGAGCGCCCTTTGGCCACGCGGCGGTCGGCTGGCACTCCTGGAAAATTCTCATTGATCGCCATTGTTTTCCCCGTACGCAATACTGATCGAGTTCAAGAACGGTGGCCGGAAACGCAAACACCGATTCCGGCCGTCACCAATGCCGCCGGCCATCTTGCAGGCAGCATCGAATAGCTCATTGGGCAGCCGCCCAGCACTTGATGCCGGCCTTCTTCAAGGCCTTGCAGGCGTTGACGGCATCGCGTTGATCGTCGAAGCCGCCAAAGCGGGCGCGGTAAAGCTGGTCACCACCAGCGGCGTAGGCGACCGCGAAAGGCTTCGCCGAGGCCAGCGCTCTACCGCCCTTGCTCTTGGCGCTCTCCAGGAGATCCATGGCCATCTGCCGGTTCGGCGAGACGCCGACCTGCACGACCCAGCCGCTGGGACCATTGCTGGTTGAAGCGGCGCCAGTCGAAGTGGGAGAAGTCGGAGTGGTCGAGGCGGTGGTGACCTCATCGACCGAGGTATCGCCCTGTTCCGGCGGCATATAGGCGGGTGCCGGCGTCGGCACGGCAACCGATGCCTGCTGCTTGAAGGTCATGGTCTTGACTTTGATCGGCGCCGGCATCGGCTGGGCTACCAGCGGATTGTCGGATTTCGACTGAGCGGTCTCGGCATAGGCGACCTCGGTCTCGGCGACCTGATAACGCGCATCCGGCAGCGGGCCTTTGTGCGGCAGGCTGAGATCGGCGGCGGCGGCCGAAACCGGCGGCTGCGCTGCGGTGATGGTCTTTGCGACCTGCTGTTGGGCCATTTGCGGCTGAGCTTTCTGCTGGACCTTCTGCGGCTGGACCGGAGCGGGTGTCTCGATCATCGCCGGGGCAGGGGCTGCCTGGGCAATCAGCGCCGACGATCCACCCCGGCTCGATGCCTTCGGCAGATAGGTGGCGATCAGATTGCGCATCTGGGCATCGCGGGCGGGCGTCGAGGCGCCGCCGAGCACGACGCCGACGATCGACTTGCCGTCGACCTGCACCGAGCTCACCAGATTGAAACCGGCAGCGCGGGTGTAACCAGTCTTGATGCCGTCGACGCCGCGCACCGAACCGACCAGGCGGTTATGGCTGCGGATCGTGCGGCTGCCGAACTTGAAGGCGCGGGTGGAGAAATAGCCGTAATATTGCGGGAAATGCTGGCGAAGGGCGATGCCGAGGCGAGCCTGGTCGCGCGCCGTCGTCATCTGCGCCGTATTCGGCAGGCCGTTGGCGTTGCGATAGGTGGTGCGCGTCATGCCAAGCGCATGCGCCTTGGCGGTCATCAGCTGGGCGAAACGATCCTCGCTGCCGCCGCCCAGCATTTCGCCGAGCGCGGTTGCGGCATCATTGGCCGACAGGGTGACGAGACCGAGAATGCCCTGCTCGACGGTGATCGTGCCGCCGGCGCGGACGCCGAGCTTGGTCGGCGCCTGGGCTGCCGCATGAGCGGAGAAGGGGACCGGCGTATCGAGGCGGATGCGGCCCTGCTCCAATGCCTCGAAGGTCATGTAGATGGTCATCATCTTGGTCAGGGAGGCGGGGTATTGCAACCGGTCGGCATTCTCGCTGTAGAGAACGTTGCCGGTCTTGGCGTCGACGACGATGCCTGCATATTTCGAATTCGCCGCTTCTGCGTCGGCATTCACCGAATCGACCAGGACGATCGTGACGGCCACCGAAAGGATAGCCAGCAGCTTTGCCAGAAAGTTGCCGGATCGGGACGATGATACGGAGGAGACTGACCTTGACACTATTCCACTCTTCTCTTGCATTTCAGATATTTGGCATTTCAGATTTTGGCAGGAACCGCACACCTCCCGCCGCACAGCTCGTCTTCTAAAATTACCGGTTGGGCGTTACCAATCCGTTTATGATGAATCGTTTATTTCGCTGTCCGGGGAGCATTTTAGGGACTTGTCGCAGAACGGTTCACGAGACGCGTTTCCACAAAGGTGCGGATAGCGGCATCAATATGTTCCCAGTCGTCGAGATGGCTGCTCGAAAAGCGGTAGAGAACACTGAGATCCCTGCCGACCTTGATATCGCGCTGACAATCTCCGCTCGCCGCCTTGTCCGGGGCTGAAGGCAAAATGCAGCGCACGACGTAATCCGGCCCGCCCTCGACGGGCGCCGTCAGCAGTACCTCGTCGCCGTAACCCGCATCGGCGCGAAGACGATGCAGCGTCAGCCCGTTGCGGAAGGGCTCGGCGGGTCCTTCGAGCAGATGCGAATAGATCGGTTCCAGCCGCCCGGACATGTCGCGCGACATGGTGCTCTGAGTAACCTGCAGGAAGATCAGCCCGGAGGATTGGGCGACATCGTCAAATCGAAGGTGGTTTTCCTTGCCGTAACCCTGCATCTCAGGCCAGGCGAGGTAGAGATCGACGCGTTCGGCGGCACCTTCATGCCTTTGACTCGGAAAGCGGATGGCGTTCTCGGGGAATTTCACGGTGTCGCGGCCGATGGCCAGCATGATTTCAACCGTGCTGTCGGTGTTGCCGGCAAGCGAGATGTGCCGGCCGAACCAACGGCCGCCGATGCTGATGGCAACTGTCAGGACCGCCAGGACAGCGATCGCCACCATCGTGCGGAGGAGAAACCCCATGGAAAAAAGCGGCTGCTCGTCGGGTGCGCTGTGCGCGGCACGGCTCATGGCGGTTCTTCGCGTTTCGGTCCGCCGCAGGAAGAACATGAGCCGCCGGTGCCGATGATGAATCTCATCGTCATGATCGAGCCGGCAGGGTTAACAATTCGCTAAGATGCTGGTGAGGTAAGGCTTTAAAAGAGGGCGAGCCGTTCCCGGGACAGCGGGAACGGCTCCTGGGCACCGGTCGGGGACGGGATGCGGGGACTGACCGGGCCGCAGGCTGCAGCCGGCATTGGCCGGCAGGCTGTTCTTACTTGACGCTACCGACCGCGACAGCGCGGCCGTCCTGAAGCTTCGACCAGCGGGCCGGATCGTCGGCGGACTGGCGCTTCAGATAGGTGTATTCGGTATCCGACCACAGCAGCACCTTGTTGCGCATGTTGTCGAGGATGAAGTCGCCGTGATCGGTGCGAACCGTCAGTACGGCATGGCCTTCGCCATTCGGCTGCAGCACGACGGTGATCAGCGTGTCGGACGGCGAGAAGCCGTCGTCGATCAGCATCTTGCGCTTCAGGAGGGCGTAATCCTCGCAATCGCCGACGGTGCGCGGATAGGCCCAGCGCTCCTCGACACCGTAGATCTGCTCGTCCGTCATCGGCTGGATCGTCGAGTTGACGGTGTAGTTGACCTTGAGAATTTCCTTCCAGCGGTCCTCGGTGAGGATGGCCGGTCCGGCATCGCCGCCGACTTCGACACATTCCGTCGGATTCGCCTTACAGAATTCGTAATGTCCGATCGGCGGGCTGGCATTGCCTGCCAGGGCCATGCTGGCGGGCATCGCCTGTCCCGAACCCGTCATTGCCATCATGATTGCACCAGCCAGAAGGCCGCCTTTCAGGATATTCGCAGTTGTCATTGCCGTCTCCCCGTAAGTTGAGGTGACAATGGCACAGACGTTTTTATCTCACGGAAAATTACGCAATAGAATTAAAGGCTTAGTTGATTCAAATGCCGATAAAACTTGGCTAAAAACAAACTTGAATGCGACTAAAATTCGATGCGGATTTGTCTCGAATTCGATTAAAATTGTAATCCACGCAACAAGGCTTTCGCCCGTGAAAAGGTTGCGTTGCCGTCCTCATGTTAAGGATTTTCGTTGAGCCGGATAAATTCCGGCGACCGGCCGGTGACGTGCGGTCGACCGTCGACGCCGCCGGAATCGACCGATTCGGCCGGCTCAAAAGCGGAATATCGCTCGGATCGCCGATCCTGGCGGAGAAATTATTTTTGCTAGATATCGCGAAATCGATCGGTGGCGGCGACGATCGCCGCGCTCATATTGGGATTTGCGGTGGAATGGGCAGCATGCGGAAGGATGCTGAGCTCGCTTTGTGGCCAGGCGCGGGCGAGTTCCCAGGCAGTGACAAGGGGCGCCTCGATGTCGAACCTTCCCTGCAGCAGGATGCCGGGAATGCCTGTGAGCCGCGTGGCATTCTTCAAAAGCTGGGCGTCCTCCAGCCAGGCGCCATTGCTGAAGTAGTGGGCGATGATGCGGGCGCGCGTCAGCAAATAGGCGGGGTCGGCCCAGCGGCGCGGCAGGCCTTGGGGATCGGCGAGCAGAATCGAGGCCGCCTCCCAATCATGCCAGTCGCGCGCCGCCTTGAGGCGCGTCTCCGGGTCCGGATCGTTGAGGAGACGATGATAGGCAGCAACCATGTCCTCATCTCGTCCCTGCGTGCCTGGGGGAATCGCCTGGCGGAAACGGTGCCATTCTTCCGGAAAAAGCGGCGCCATGCCGCGATAGAGCCAGTCGATTTCCGAGCGCCGGGTGGTGGTCACGCCTGACAGGACGATCGCCGCGACCCGCTCCGGATGGGTTTCGGCATAGGCCAGCGCCAGCGTCGAACCCCAGGAATTGCCGAAAAGGAGCCAGGTGTCGATGCCGAGACAGGCCCGCAGCCGCTCGATGTCGGCAACGAGATGCCAGGTGGTGTTGAGGGAGAGATCGGTTTCGGGATCCGCAGCAGTCGGCAGGCTGCGGCCGCAATTGCGCTGATCGAACAGAATGATTCGATAGGCATCGGGATCGAAATAGCGCCGCGCCGTGGTCGAACAGCCGGAGCCAGGGCCGCCATGCAGCACCAGCGCCGGGCGGCCCACCGGATTGCCGCAGACCTCCCAGTAGATCAGGTTGCCGTCGCCCGTATCGAGCAGACCATGATCATAGGGTTCGATTTCGGGATAGAGAGCTGACATGGGCGCACCTGCGGTCGAAGTGGACCTTATCCATCATATCGCTGACCAAGGGAGGACGGGCAAGCACGAGGCATTCCCGAACGCAAAATCACCGCACATTTTGCGCAACGTCATTGGGTGCCGATCGGTGTCGCAGCTTGTTCCACTCATAATACTATCTACCGACTGGGTGGAACGACTTGCGACAGGATTTCGCGCCTGCTTTCCAAAGCCAGATTCGTTGCCGCTTGCAAATCTCTTGCCGTGACGTGCAGGCTTTTCAACACGACCTGACCGGGTGTGCACCGGATCTGGCAATCGCGTTCGGTGGAAGTCCGTCGAGAACTGAGCCCCGCCGCGGAATCCCCGGCAAGGCAGCGCCATTTTCCTCAGCTTTTAAAGGAATTCGCGTAGCGTCTCGCGGGACTGGATCGACAGGAATTCGATTGCCACGCCTTCGACGAAGTGGCGCACGACGCGACCGCGCATGTTGCCGAGGCGCACCGCCGTTCCGATCGAAGGGCGCATCTCGACGTCGACGGCAGCGCCGGACAGCGAAAGGTCCATGATGCGGCAGGAATAACGCGTGCCGTCCTCGAGCGTCAGCTCGGTCTTCGTGTCGCGTGGCGTCAGACGGTCGTGGCGGCGATCTTCCGGCAGGCCGAGTTCGTGCTTGTTGGCAAGCCAGGTGAGCTGGGCTGCGAGCTTCTCGCGTTTCCGGTCGGTAGCGTTGATCGACATAGTGAAGCCACGGCCATCGATCGTCTGGACATAACCTTCGACGCGGCCGAGATGGTCGATATAGGCGACGACGCGTTCGTTGGCGCGCGGCCGGCCGGGGCAGGTGACGTACATGTCGCCAGGCGACATGTCGATCACCATGCATTCGAATTCCTCGTAGTTCGCAAGCATCAGCCGGCCCTGCATGTTGATGGGCACGCGCTGAAAAACGCCCTGTTCAGGGCGCGGCGCAGGTCGTTGCGTCTGAGCTGGCTGGAACGAGTGCATCAAAGGGCTTCTTCATGAAAATCGCAGAGACCGATCTTTACCCGCAATCCATTAACAGAAGGTTGTTTCGCCCCGTCCCGACATAGCGGAAAACGAGTATATCAGATGTCCTAAAATGGGACCCTCAGCGCGCCTCCACGCTCAGCAGCTGCGACACCATGCGGCGCATGACCTGGCCGAAATGGATGCTTTTGCCAGCGACGATCCTGTTGATGGGGCGCCGCAGTTCGGACGGTGCTGCCTTGTCGAATTTTCCGGGCAGCAGACGGCTGCGGTCGAGCGCCAGGAATTCGAGCGGTACGATCTCCAGCCAGCTCGCGGTCGCTGCCGGCGCGATCGCGCCGAGCAGCCGGTCGCAGGCGCCGTCCGGCGAACGCAGCGGCATCATGATAATCTCGAAGGAGGCCTGATGACCGACGGTGCTGTAGCCGGTGGCGTTGAACAGGGCCGGCATGGCATGGTCCATGACGCCCATCGCCGTGCGTTCGATGTCCGTGTGCTGACCATTTGCCCAGAGAGACGAAAAACGTTCGCTGCGCAGATCACGCCCGAAGAGATCGCAGATGCGGGTGCCGGCGAGCCGGAAACCGATGTCTCCGCCGTCGCGCCTCTCAAGAATGAACAGATTCTGGAGCAGGTGGGGGACGGCGGAGGGTTCGACCTGTGATTTCAGCGGCGCATCGGCAGCGCCGCGGATACGGTTCCAGTAGTCAAAAATTTCGATGGTCGTTTGCACACGCATTTCACACCAACCTGTCCCATTCCGGAGCATTTTCGGGCAGTCATTGCCCGTACAGACTCTACCTTGCGGATTTCATGCCAAATCACGGCGGTTAAGGTTAAGAGATGGTTTCGGTTGAGATGCGGTGCCTGTCGTGACACTGTCCCGCATCGCTTCGACTTTCGAAGTTCAGCACAACCTGCCCGGGCCCAAGGTCTTTCCTGGAGCTCCCGGTCCGCCGCCCGGCACTTCGGGCGGCTTTTTTTTTGACAGGCGCTCCTGTATGGCTGTGGCCTCAACGAGGCGAAACACAGATGAATGAGCAGACGGCCGAGCCGCATAAGGCGCCCGAACCTCCCGAGGTCCAGCCGCCGGCACGGCTACCGCGCGAACCGGTCTTCAACCTTCCACCGGCACTGCTCTTCAGTCTTTGCCTGCTGGCCGTGATTTATGCGGTGCAGGAACTCGTGCTGTCCGACGATGCGCTGAACTGGTTGTTCTTCACCTTCGGCTTCGTTCCCGCCCGTTATGTGATTCCGCTGTCGCAGCAGGGACCGGAGCTGTTCTGGGCGCCGGTCACCTATTCGCTGCTGCACGGCAGCGTCCAGCATATCCTCTTCAACGCCTTCTGGCTGATGGCCTTCGGCGCGCCGGTCGTGCGCCGCATCGGGACGCTACGCTTCGCGCTCTTCTGGATTTTTTCCGCCATTGCATCAGCCGCCCTGCACGCCGTCCTGAACTGGGGGGACGTGTCGCTGCTGATCGGGGCATCGGGCGTCATCTCCGGGCTGATGGGCGCCGCCTGCCGATTCGCCTTTCCGGCCGAGCGGCGGCCGATGGCGCCGGCGCATCTCAATGCCCGGCTTTCTATCGTCGAGGCGCTGAAGAGCCGCACCGTCATCATCTTCATGCTGCTCTGGCTGGTCGGCAATGCATTAATTGCAGTCGGCATCCCGCTCGTCGGCGATAGCGACCAGCCGATTGCCTGGGACGCACATATCGGCGGCTTCGTCTTCGGCTTCTTGCTGTTTTCGCTGTTCGATCGGGCGCCGCGCCCGCCTGTGATGGAACCTGCCGGAACGGAGAAGGATGTGTTGCAATCCTGAGCCGGGCAGTGCACGATCTACCTATCCGCGATGGGGGGAGAAACCGCCGCGGATGCCTGTGACAAGTGTTTCACGGACATAGGAGGTTCGAATGACCAGTTCAGTCAAAGCAATCCTCGACCTGAAGGGCAGGGACGTCGTCACCGCCGGGCCGAACACCACCGTCGCCGAGGCGGCCGCCATTCTCAGCAAGAAGAAGATCGGCGCCATCGTCGTCGTCGGCATGGAGAATCGGATTTCGGGGATGTTCACCGAGCGCGACCTCGTGCATGCGATCGCCAAACACGGCAAGGACGGCTTGGACCAGGCGCTGGCCCAGGTCATGACCGCGAAGGTCTACCGCTGCCATGAGGAGACGACCGTCAACGAGCTGATGGAGCTGATGACCAGCCGCCGTTTCCGTCACGTGCCGGTGGAAAGCAACGGCAAGCTTGCCGGCATCATTTCGATCGGCGACGTGGTGAAATCGCGCATCGCCGAAGTCGAGCGTGAGGCCGAGGAAATCAAGGCCTATATCGCCGGCTGAGGTTTTCGCCGGCCATGCTCGACCGATGTCGTTGTCGCAAAACCGCTGCAGGCTTTGGGTCGCCATGCATCAGGGGTGGCTGGCGTAGACTTCCTGCATGCGCTTGATCTCGGGGAGCCGGGCTCTGGCTTCTTCGTAGCCGCGTTCGATCGCCTCGCCAGCCCGGTGGAATTCCGAAAGGCCGATATAGCTGAGACGCGGCTGCAGCGAAATATCAGGCGGGTCGCCGGCAAGGCGGGCGCGGGCAATCCTGTCCTGGATGATGTTGAAGGCCTGCACCATGACGCCGGTCATGCCGAGGCGCGCATAGGGCGCTTCTTCCTGTTTATGCACTTCCTGGGCCGACAGGCTGGCATTGTGCCGGACGACGGCCGAGCGGCCGTAGAGATCGTAATTGAGATTGACGGCGACGACGAGCGGCTGCTCGTAGGCGCGGCAGACCGAGACGGGGACGGGATTGACCAGCGCCCCGTCGACCAGCGTGCGGTGATTGCTGCGCACTGGCTCGAAAATGCCGGGCAGGGCATAGGAGGCGCGCAGCGCCGTAATCAGCGAACCATTGGCGATCCAGACCTCATGGCCGGTATTGACTTCGGCCGCGACCGCGACGAACGGCCGATCGAGATCTTCGACGTTCAGGCCTTCGAGATGTTCCTGCATGCGCTTGGTCAGCCGCATGCCGCCGAACAGGCCACTGCCGCCGATGGTGAGATCGAGGAGACTTGCGATGCGGCGCATCGTCAGCGAGCGCGCGAAGCTTTCGAGTTCATCGAGTTTGCCGGCGAGATAACAGCCGCCGACCAGCGCGCCGATCGAGGTGCCGGCAATCATGCCGATCTCGACCTTTGCCTCGTCGAGTGCGCGCAGCACACCGATATGGGCCCAGCCGCGTGCAGCGCCGCCGCCGAGCGCGAGCGCGATCTTGATTTTCTTTTGAGGCGCCGGAGGCGGGAGCATATCGAGCGTGGTCGACATGCCGGAACCAGAACCCTCGCCTTCAGAGCTTTGACGATGCAGACTCCAGCTCAACATGGCGCTCTCCCCTCCCAGCAGAACACTTGATTTCCGATAGTGTGCCCGATCAGTTTCCAAATGGTATATAGAAGCGGTTTCTGGCGCAATAAGGAGCAAATGCCGGAAAATTGGGGCTATTTTCCGTAGACATCCTGCGGATCGAAATGAAGCTCGTCGTCAACTATATCAAGCATCGGTTTTCCGTCTCGAAGCGTGATCGTCCGGTAGAAGCAGGAGCGGCGGCCGGTGTGACAGGTGGCGTCGTGACCGGCGACCTCGACCTTCAGCCAGATGGCGTCCTGATCGCAATCGGTGCGGATTTCCTTCACCGTCTGGAGATTGCCCGAGGTCTCGCCCTTCTTCCAGAGCTTGCCGCGCGAACGGCTGAAATAGTGGGCCGTGCCGGTCTGGATGGTCAGCGCCAGTGCCTGGGCATTCATGTGCGCCACCATCAGCAACTCGCCGTCGCCGGCGTCTGTGACGATCGCGGTGATCAGGCCGCGGTCGTCGAAATGCGGCGTGAAATCGCCGGCGTCTTCCAACGCCGACTTGTCCTCGGATGGTTGATTGAAGATCAGTTGACTCATCGCGGCCCTCCTGAGGGAGCCGGTATCAGCGGCTCCGCACCATGGTCATGAAACGGGCCTGATCGGCCGGCTCGGTCTTGAACGTTCCCGTAAAAGTGGTCGTCAACGTGGTCGAGCCCTGCTTCTGAACACCGCGCATCGCCATGCACATATGTTCGGCCTCGATCAATACGGCGACACCGCGCGGATGCAGCGTATCGTCGATTGCCCGGGCGATCTGCGCGGTCATCGTTTCCTGCGTCTGCAGGCGGCGGCCATAGATCTCGACGACACGGGCAATCTTCGACAGGCCGAGCACACGCCCGTCCGGCATGTAGGCAACGTGGGCCTTTCCGATGATCGGCACCATGTGGTGTTCGCAATGCGAGTAGAACGGAATATCCTTGACGAGGACCATGTCGTCGTAACCGGCGACCTCCTCGAAGGTGCGGCCGAGCACGTCTTCCGCCGCCATGTCGTAACCGGCAAAAAGCTCGCGGTACGATTTGACGACGCGGGCAGGCGTTTCGAGCAGACCTTCACGCGTCGGGTCGTCACCGGCCCAGCGCAGCAGAACGCGAATGGCTTCCTCCGCCTCCTGCTGGGAGGGGCGATCCGAATCTCGGTTCGTCTGCGGAAAGTTCTTTACGATGGCGTCCATGAACAATGGTCTCCTGGTCCGCACCGCGGACCCATCTGTCGGAATCGCCACTGGTCAATCCCATGCGGGAATTCATGCACCTTTGGCAGGCTCCGGGGCTTTCAGGGCAAGTTCAGCCCGTCCGGCACGGTTTCCCAATCAAACTTACACGAGGCCATTGCATTTTAATGGCCTTCGAACGACATACATATAGGAAGACGGCCATCGTATGTAAGTATCCTCAGACGACACGGTGTGTTTTTTGTTTTGACGACAATAACACCCCTGCAGAGGCCGATCCGCAGCGATTTTGGAGCGGAAATCCAATATGGACGACATCTATAACAGCAAAATCCTCGAATTCGCCGGCAATATTCCGTTGACCGGCACGCTTGATGATGCCGATGCGAGCGCCCAGGCCCATTCCAAGCTCTGCGGCTCGAAGGTGCGGATCTGGCTGAAGATGGACCGCGATACCGTGACCGGTTTTGCCCATGACGTGAAGGCCTGCGCGCTCGGCCAGGCCTCGTCCTCGATCATGGCCCGCCATGTCGTCGGCGCCACGTCGGACGAATTGCGCCAGGCGCGCCAGGACATGCTCGCCATGTTGAAGGCGGATGGGGCGGGCCCCCAGGGACGCTTCGAAGACATGCGCTATCTGCTGCCGGTGCGCGACTACAAGGCCCGCCATGCCTCGACGATGCTGACCTTCGATGCGGTCGTCGATGCGATCGGGCAGATCGAGGCGAAACGGGCGGAAGTTGTCGAGGCATAACGGAGATGTGCGAGTTCTGCGCCCCGCAGGCTGACGATGAGGACGACGGTGGCGCCGCCGGACCGGACAAGCCGCGTGAAAAGGCCGCACGCACTTCCCGCAATTATACCGGTCCATTCCGCAAGACTCCCGACCGCCTGCTCGGCATGGGGCTCATCCGCCTCTACCAGCTGACGCTTTCCGGCTTCATCGGCAATTCCTGCCGACATATCCCGACCTGCTCCGAATATGGCTACGAGTCGATCGCTCGCCACGGCCTTTGGGCCGGCGGCTGGATGGCGCTGTTTCGCGTCGGCCGCTGCGGCCCGGGCGGCACCAGCGGCCTCGACCAGGTGCCGGAGATGCTCGGCGACAGCTTCCGCTGGTGGACGCCGTGGCGTTATCTCGCCCTCGGTCGGAAGGGACGGCCGGCGCCATGAGCACCTTCATCGCCCTTCTGCACAGCATCGTTCTGACGCCCGAGCGCCGCGTCATCATGGAAGATTTGCGCGCGTTGGCGGAAGAGCTCGGCTATCGCGAGCCCCGCACACTGGTTTCAACAGGCAATCTCGTCTTCGAGGCCGATGACATGCGGCCGCACGAACTCGAGGTCCACCTGGAAGAGGGCTTCGAAGAAAAGTTCGGCAAACATGTCGATATCATCGTGCGCAGCGACTGCACCTGGATGGCGCTTGCCAGCACCAATCCCTTCAAGGACGGCAACGCTGATCAGGTTATCGTCCGGGTGATGCGCCTGCCGGTCGACCCGAAGAAGGTGGAGGCACTGAAACCGCTGATGAGGGAGGGACAGCGCATCGCCGTCGTCGGCGGCGATCTCTGGATCGATTTCGCCGGCAAGCCGAGCCAGTCCAAGCTGCTTTCGGCCCTGACGACCAAGCGGATCGGCGTCGGCACGATGCGCAACTGGAACACCGTGCGCGGCCTTGCCGAAATGATCATGTAGCCGGGGCTTCGTCTTTACTCACGCAGCAAATCTGAGTATCAGGCGGCAGCGCATCCAAGGACGGAGGCGCTGTCGTTGCAACCACCCGCATTCGTTGGCGGGACTGGACAAGGAGAATTTCGATGTCCCAAGCTATTTCCCTGACATTTCCCGATGGTTCCGTGCGCGGCTACGATGCCGGCGCAACCGGCCGGGATGTCGCTGAATCCATTTCCAAGTCGCTCGCCAAGAAGGCAGTGGCCGTTGCAATCGACGGCACCGTGCGCGACCTTTCCGATCCCGTGACGACGGGCAGAATCGAGATCATCACCCGCAATGACGACCGTGCGCTGGAACTCATCCGCCACGACGCGGCGCATGTCATGGCCGAAGCGGTGCAGGAAATCTGGCCCGGCACCCAGGTGACGATCGGCCCGGTCATCGAAAACGGTTTCTATTACGACTTCGCCAAGAACGAGCCCTTCACACTCGACGATCTGCCGAAGATCGAAAAGAAGATGAAGGAGATCATCGCCCGCAACGCCGCCTTCACCAAGCAGGTCTGGTCGCGCGAGAAGGCGAAACAGGTCTTCGCCGACAAGGGCGAGCAGTACAAGGTCGAGCTCGTCGACGCGATCCCGGAAGGGCAGGATCTCAAGATCTATTACCAGGGCGACTGGTTCGACCTCTGCCGCGGTCCACACATGGCCTCGACCGGCCAGATCGGCAACGCCTTCAAGCTCTTGAAGGTGGCCGGCGCCTACTGGCGCGGCGACAGCAACAATCCGATGCTGAGCCGCATCTACGGCACGGCCTTCGCCGAGCAGTCGGAACTCGACAACTACCTGCATATGCTTGCCGAAGCCGAAAAGCGCGATCACCGCCGCCTCGGCCGTGAAATGGATCTCTTCCATTTCCAGGAAGAAGGCCCGGGCGTCGTGTTCTGGCATGGCAAGGGCTGGCGTGTGTTCCAGACGCTGGTTGCCTATATGCGTCGCCGGCTTGCCGGCGATTATCAGGAAGTCAACGCGCCGCAGGTGCTCGACAAGTCGCTGTGGGAGACCTCCGGTCACTGGGGCTGGTACCGCGACAACATGTTCAAGGTGACGGTCGCCGGCGACGACACCGACGACGACCGCGTCTTCGCACTGAAGCCGATGAACTGCCCCGGCCATATCCAGATTTTCAAGCATGGGCTGAAATCCTACCGCGAGCTGCCGATCCGGCTTGCCGAATTCGGCAATGTCCACCGTTACGAACCGTCGGGGGCGCTGCACGGGCTGATGCGCGTGCGCGGCTTCACGCAGGACGATGCGCACATCTTCTGCACCGACGAGCAGATGGCCGCCGAATGCCTGAAGATCAACGACCTGATCCTTTCGGTCTACAAGGATTTCGGCTTCGACGAAGTCACCATCAAGCTCTCGACCCGGCCGGACAAGCGCGTCGGTTCGGACGATCTGTGGGACCGCGCCGAAAGCGTGATGATGGGCGTGCTGGAGACGATCCAGCAGCAGTCGAACGACATCAAGACCGGCATCCTGCCGGGCGAGGGCGCTTTCTACGGGCCGAAGTTCGAATATACGCTGAAGGATGCGATCGGCCGCGAATGGCAATGCGGCACGACGCAGGTCGACTTCAACCTGCCGGAACGCTTCGGCGCCTTTTACATCGACAGCAACTCCGAAAAGACGCAGCCGGTGATGATCCATCGCGCCATCTGCGGCTCGATGGAGCRCTTCCTCGGCATCCTGATCGAGAACTTCGCCGGCCACATGCCGCTCTGGGTATCGCCGCTTCAGGTGGTGGTCGCAACGATCACCTCGGAAGCCGATGCCTACGGGCTTGAAGTGGCCGAGGCGCTGCGCGAGGCCGGTCTCAACGTCGAGACCGACTTCCGCAACGAGAAGATCAACTACAAAGTTCGCGAGCATTCGGTCACCAAGGTTCCTGTCATCATCGTCTGCGGCAGGAAGGAAGCCGAGGAGCGCACGGTCAACATCCGCCGCCTCGGCAGCCAGGAACAGGTTTCGATGGGGCTCGACGCTGCCGTCGAGAGCCTTGCGCTCGAAGCGACACCGCCCGACATTCGTCGCAAGGCCGAAGCAAAGAAAGCCAAGGCCGCCTGAAATAACCGGGATCTGACAGCGCTAGGCTTTGGCGCTGTCGGAAGTCTGATCTAGAGGCGCAATGTTGCCGCCATGATCGAGAACGGATCACCCCGAGCTGCAATGCTTCAGAAAATTCCCGATGCCAATGATTGAACGCGCGTCTGAAGCGCTCTCGATCCGTACGCCTTCCCCAAACATCTCGGCTGAGTAGAAACCGCTCGCAGCAAAATCAATCGAGGCTGGTGTCGTCACCGCCCGGCTGCGGCACGAGCTGTTCGTAGGAGGGCAGCGGCTCCACCGGAGCCGGCTGGACACCCGGCGGTGTCGGTGTGCCCACAGGCACCTGCTGTACCGTGCGGGCCGCGTCGCTCACCGGCGGCTGCGGCTGCTGGTCCTTCATCAGAACCTCGACATCGGTGTTCCTGCCGGCGACGACGGTGAAATCGCGCTGGTAGATCTTGTCCTTGTTGCGGGCGACGGCGGAATATCCGCCTTCGGCGAGGACCATGGTCGGGAAGGCGCTGACGCTTTCACCGACGCTGTCGCCGGCCGCCGTCAGAATCGACCATGCCGTATCGGCGATCGCCTCGCCGCCTGCATCGGAGACCAGCTTGAAGGTGACCTGCGCGGCGCGATGCTGGATCGTCGCCTCGGTCAGCTTGCCGGCCTCGACCTGGATGTCGGCGCGGATCACGGCGTTGACGCTGCCATATTCGGAAACAATGTGATAGGTGCCGGCATTGAGGCGGACGATGGTATTCGGCGAGACATCGGCCATGACGAGGCCGCGCTCGCCATCGTCGCGCACTTCCGAAGAATAGATCGAGAAGCTCAACTGGTCGGGGCGGATGCGGGCGTCGGTGCCGGAGACGGCATTGAGCAGCAGGCCGCCGGCATCGAGCACCATCACCTGCTTGTCGACCTCGCCTTCAGCAGGCACGGTCAATTTCTTGGTGACGCCGGCGCGGCCGAAAGAGACGTTGACGAAATAATCACCGGGCGCGAGCTGGAAGGCGGCAGGTCCGCCCTTGGCGCTGGCGATCAGCGGCAGTTTGCCATCGGATCCGGCGATCGGGCTGAAGACGTACCAGGATAGGCCTTCCTCAACCGGCGTGCCGTCCGCCGTCAGCTTGGCTTCCATCGGGACGTCGCGCAGCTTGACCCCTTCGGGCACCGCGCCGGGCGCGATGAAGGCATCGAGCTTCGGCATCTTCGGCGTCGATTCAAGCTGTTTGAATCCCTTGAAGGCATCCTGAGCGCCGGCGCCGAGGGGCATCAATACCATCAGGGCAATGGCAAGGCCGATGCGTGCAAAAGGCAAAATGCCAAACATCTGTTTCGTGAACCGATTGACTTCTGAAATCGCAAAGGCCACTTCAAGACCAACGCGATGGCAAATTCAAGACCCACCCTTTGCAGCAGCATAAATAATGAGAGCCTCTCCCGCATGAAATCCGATATCAAGCTGATCGACTACCTCGCCGTGCGCCGCTCCATCCCCGCTTTCCAGATGTGCGAACCAGGCCCCGAGAAGGCCGAGATCGAGGAGATCCTGCGTCTCGCCTCGCGTGTTCCCGATCACGGCAAGATCGCCCCCTGGCGCTTCATCGTCTATCGCGGAGAACAGCGCGTGCGTCTCGGCGAGGAGCTTCTGACGCTGGCGATTCAGACAAAACCCGAACTTTCCGAAGAGATGATTCAGGTCGAGCGCAGCCGTTTCACCCGCGCGCCCGTGGTCGTCGCCGTCGTCAGCAAGGCAGGACCGCATATCAAGATCCCGGAATGGGAGCAGTTGATGTCAGCCGGCGCGCTTTGCTTCAATGTCATTCTCGCCGCCAACGCCAATGGTTATGTCGCCAACTGGCTGACGGAATGGTTCGCCTATGACGAGCGCGCCTATCCGCTGCTCGGCGTCGGGCCTGATGAAAAAGTGGCGGGCTTCATCCATATCGGCTCGACGACATTTCCGGTAATCGAGCGGCCGCGGCCGGAGCTTGCCGACACCGTGACCTGGGTCGGCGGAGACGATTGATGTTCTATACCACCGACAGCAACCGGCACGGGCTTGCACATGATCCTTTCAAGGCGATCGTGTCGCCGCGCCCGATCGGCTGGATCGGTAGCAAGGGCAGGGATGGCTCGATCAATCTCGCGCCTTATTCTTTTTTCAATGCCGTCGCCGATCGGCCGAAGCTGGTGATGTTTTCTTCCGCCGGACGCAAGCACAGCCAGCGCAATGCGGCCGAGACCGGCGTCTTCACCTGCAATTTCGTCAGCCGCGATCTCGCCGAGAAGATGAACCTCTCCTCGGCGGCGCTGCCCTACGGCGACAGCGAATTCGACTTCGCCGGCCTGACGCCGAAGCAGGCCGAACTGATCGACGCGCCCTATGTCGGCGAGGCTTTCGCGGTGCTCGAATGCAAGGTCACGGAGGTCATCGAGCCGAAGACGCTGTCGGGGGAACGGTCCGAAAACGTGCTGGTCTTCGGCGAAGTGGTCGGCATCCGCATCGACGAAGCGATCGTCAGGGACGGCCGCCTCGACATGTCGATCGCCCGACCTGTCGCCCGTATGGGCTACATGGATTACAGCGAAGGCAGCGATGTTTTCGAGATGATCCGGCCGCAACTGCCACCAATTGAAGGCTAACCGCAAGGCATACAAAGGCTTAAGAAATATGGTGAACCAATCTTAAACCTTTTGCCGCTACCGTCGCAGCATTGAATGGAACGCGAAAGAATCGCGTTCAAGTGCTGGGGCGTCGCGTGATCGTAGAAGCTTTTCTTCGTTGGGTCGAAACGGCCAAGACAGGCGACCGGGCCCGGGCCGCAAACGCGCTCGGGCGAGCCTATCTGCAGTCCGAGATGACAGGGGATGAGCGGGCGGCAGCCGAGATGGCAATGACCTTTCTTCTCGACGATCCGTCGCCGCGCGTGCGGCTTGCGCTTGCCGAGGCGATTGCCTGGTCGCCCGATGCGCCACGCAGCCTGATCCTTTCGCTTGCCGAGGACCAGCCCGAGGTCGCCTGCCACGCGGTGACCTGTTCGCCGCTTTTGAGCGATGCCGATCTGGTCGACCTTGCCGCGCGCGGCAATGGCGCCACCCGCATGCTGATCGCAGCAAGGGCGCATGTGACACGTCCAGTTTCCGCGGCCCTTGCCGAGGTCGGTGACGAGGAAGAGCTGCTCTGCCTGCTCGAGAATGACGGTGCAGTGATTTCCAGCCTGTCGCTGAAACGCATCGCCGAACGGCTCGGCGACTGCTGCGATATCCGCAATCTGCTTCTCGACCGCAGCGACCTTCCGGCCGATGCCCGCCAGCTGCTCACCCAGCATGTCAGCAATGCGCTGATCGGGCTGCCGCTGGCGCAGGCGGCGATCGGCCTGCAGCGGCTTCAGCGCATCAGCCGCGAGGCGACCGAGGCTGCCATCGTTTCGATCGCCGGCGATATCGCCCCACGCGAAATACCCGACCTCGTCCAGCATCTGCGCCTCAACGGCCGGCTGACGCCATCCTTCCTGATGCATGCGCTCTGCGCGGGCAAGGTGGACTTCTTCGCCGGCGCGATCGTCGATCTGACCGCGTGCAACGAGCGCCGTGTGCGTTCGATCCTGGCAACCGGGCGGATGCATGCCGTGCGTGCGCTTTACGAGTCCGCCGGCCTGCCAAGGGATATCAGCGTCATCTTCGTCGAGGCGACGATGCTGTGGCGCGACGCCGCCAGAAAAGCGCCGGGCAGCGTGCTCGGCAATGTCTGCGGCCGTCTTCTCGAAAAATTCCGTCATCACGACGCGCATGGCGCGATCGGCGAACTGCTCGACATGGTGGAAAAGCTTAGTGTCACCGAGCAGCGACAATCGGCCCGCGTCTATGCGGCGCTTGCGGCGGCCTAATCAGCGAGCCGCGTCACCACCCAGGAATAACTGGCGGATACGAAGTGCACGGGTTTGGTCAGTGTGTCCCTGACGCTTTTGCCTGAGGGCAGATGGGCGCGGACCTGTCCGGCAATACCTTCAGCAAAACCGGCGATCCGTCCTGCGGGTTCCTCGGGCGCTGCGACAGCGACCTCGGATGCGGCGGCAGGCACGGGCGCCGATTCCGGCGGCTCGGCGGCGGCGATGGCTTTCGGCGCCTCGCACACCGCGATCACCGAGGGATAATTGACATTCACATAGGTCTTCAGCCGTCGTTCGGCTTCCGCGTCGCAAGCGGCAACGGTTTCCCAGCGTTTATCGACCGTCGCGACATAATTGCACTGGCTGATGGAATCGTCGCAGCCGAGAATGGTCATCGCGATCAGCACCGCTTGCATATTCTGCTTCCTTGATTATTGAGCATATCATCGTCTTAGAGGGCGCAATTCCAACCGAATGAAGGCAACGGCATTAACTCTTCGTCATGTCGGGAAAAATTGTGCCCCGCGCCAGCAGAGGGAGCCACATGTCTGTCACCATCGCCCTTGAACCGCCGCGCCAGGAGGGCGTCATCCGCCTTCTCGATCTTTCCGATGCCTATGCGCAATCGCTCTATCCGGCTGAAAGCAACCATCTGGTCGACCTCTCCTTGCTGGAGAAGCCTTCGGTGAGCTTCCTCGTTGCGCGCAACGGCGATGCGATCGTCGGCTGCTGCGCACTGGTCGAGGCCGGTGACGGCACGGCGGAGATCAAGCGCATGTTCGTCGATCCCGAGGCGAGGGGACTGAGGATCGCCAGCGGCCTGATGAATGCGCTCGAAGCAATCGCAGGGGGAAAGAGGCTGACGGCAATCCGGCTCGAAACCGGCATCTACCAGCCCGAGGCGATCGCTCTCTACCGCAATTTCGGATATCGGGAAATCGAGCCCTTCGGCAGCTATCTGCCGGACCCGCTCAGCCTGTTCATGGAAAAGCAGTTGGGCTAGCCGGTCTGCGAAACCATGTTCAGCCTTCGGCGACGCGCGGCATGGTTTTCGGCGAACCGGGGACCGGCGGCGGGGCCTGTTCATCGATGATGATCTGCGGTCCGGTTTCGCTCTTGTCGGCGTTGCGGGCCTCGTGGATCCACTCGCGCCAGATGGCGACGATCAGCGCCATCAGCACCGGGCCGATGAAGAGGCCGAGGAAACCCATCGTCTTGACGCCGCCGACGAGGCCGAAAAAGGTCGGCAGGAAGGGCAGCTTGATCGGACCGCCGACGAGCTTCGGCCGCAGCGTTTTGTCGACGATGAAGAGCTCGACCGTCCCCCAGACAAAGAGACCGATGCCGGCGACATGCGAGCCGCTCGCCAGCAGATAGATGGAGACCAGCGTGAAGGAGAGCGGCGCACCGCCCGGTATCAGCGCCATCACACCGGTCAAAACGCCGAGCGTCACCGGCGAAGGCACGCCGGCAATCCAGTAGGCAAGGCCGAGCACGATGCCTTCGCCGATCGCGATCAGCGTCATGCCCATGACAGTGGAGCTGATCGTCGCCGGCACGACGCGGGAAATGCGCTCCCAGCGGTTCGGCAGGATGCGCTCGCCCAGCATGTCGATCTGCTTGGAGAAGGAGAAGCCGTCGCGATAGACGAAGAACAGCGCGATCAGCATAAAGAGCAGCGTCAGCAGCAGATGGAAGGCGCCGCCGCCGGCCGCCAGCACGGCGCGATAGATGTTGCCGATATTGGCACCGCTGACCGCCTGGATGACTTCGCCGAGGGCACCGGGACTGCCGATATATTTTGTCCAGACTTCATCGAGATAGGCGCCGGCCCAAGGCAGCGCGACGATCCAGTCGGGCGTCGGGGCGCCGACGCGGTTGGCATGGATCGCCCAGGTGACCCAGGTGCGCACTTCGCCCGTCGTATAGGTCACCGCAAGYCCGATCGGAATGACCAGGAAGGTGATGATCATGATGATGGCGATGGTCGCGGCGATTGTCGTATTGCCGCCGACGCGGGCAAGAAGCTTGCGGTAGAGCGGCCAGCTGGCAAAGCCGATGACGAGGGCTGCGAGCACCGGCACGAGGAAGCCGTAGAAGAAATAGACGCCAGCAGTAACGACCAGGACCAGCAACCAGCGCGCCGCCGAAATGGAGGGAATCAGCGGCGTGCGCGTCTGCGCCGACGATCCGAGCCATCGCGGTTCATGATTGCTTTTCTGACGGTCGAACACACCCACGCGCGCCTCTTCTTTTTCTTGTACTCTGGTTATGGGCCATCAACCCGGCGGTTTCAAGGTCCGCACCATGAAAGCGTATACAAAGCGTCGCTATTCGACCCTCGGATCCGAGCGTCTTACTGCTGCGGGCGGTTGAGAACCTTGAAGGCATAGAATTGCGTCTTCTGGCTGGTCGAAAAATTATTGTCGGAGCCGAGAATGAGAACATCGGTGCCATCCTTGGCCTTGCCGAGCGACATGGCCTCGATATTGTCGGGGACGAGCCCGATCGCCCTCAAATCGAGCACCTGGCTCTTGCGGGCGGGGACGACACGCTGGTCGTTTTTGGCCAGCGAAGCGATAGCGGATACATCGGTGGCATCAGTCAGATCCATCATCATGATCTTGATGTTGTTGCCGAAGCCCTGGGCATAGCTGCGTTCGACGGCGAGCAGGCGGTGATCGTCGAGGGCAAGCATCTCCGACATGCCGTTGTCATTACCGTCGTCGGCCTTCATGGCGGCCTGCGGGATCGGCGAGACCGGGTAGACATACTCGGCCTTCGGCTCGCCGGTTGCGCCGTCGTAGCGGACGATGCGCGACAGGCTGCCTGACGTCAGCGAGGATTTCGGACCATCCTGGTAAAGGGCGGCTTCGACACCGACGAAAACATCGCCGGAGGGCGCGATGGCAAGATCCTCGAAGGCGAGGTTGTCACGGATGCCGGTCGACTTGTCCGCGGTCGGCGCAAAGCCCTCCGGAAGCTTGAATTCGCGGACGAAGGAACCGTCCGGCGAAGCGACGCGGACGAAGGGCGCCAGCAGCGCCTTGCCGTCGCCTTCGCTGCCCCAGTAGATGCCGTCCTTGCCGAAGCGGATCGATTCCGGATCGACGGTCCGGGCAGCGAAGGGCTCGCCGTTCTTGTCCTTCAGCGTCACCTGCTTGACGACAGAAACGCTCTTGAGACCGGATGCGTCGGGATCGACGTTGAGTTCATAGAAGCGGGCCGGGCCTCTTTCCGAGCGGTCGTCGCTGATGGCGAGATAGTGGCCGGTGGCGGCATCGAAATCGAGCCCGGAAATGCCGCCAAATTCGACGCCGTTTTCCATGTGGCCGGTGGGGATGACGAATTCACCGAGATAGGAGAGCGAAATGCCGGCAGCGCAATCGCCGAAGGGGCAGGTGGTCTCGAAGGTGGCGCCGATATCGGTGGCGCTGGCGGAGACGGTGCTGGACAGGAGAACGAAAGCGGCAGCCGCGAGAAAACGCTTGGTCATGACAAATATCCGGCAAGGGTTGAAAACGGTTGAAACGGGCGCAGCTCCTCCCCGAGGGGAAGGCGCGCCGACCGCTTCATGCGCCGGTTGTTTAACGGAGTTGTTACGATTCTTCGTCAGTTCGGTGAAATCGTRAATGCTAAAATGCGGCGCGCCGAACCCGACCGTTTGGCGCGCTCGACCTAATACCCTAGATATCGAGGTTCTCCGCGAAGGCCGCGCGGTCCTGGATGAAGCGGAAGCGGGCTTCTGGCTTGGTGCCCATCAGATCGTCGACGGCGGCGCGCGTGCCTTMGAAATCCACCTCGTCGATCAGCACCTTGAGCAGGGTGCGCTTGGACGGATCCATCGTGGTTTCCTTGAGCTGGGCGGGCATCATCTCGCCGAGACCTTTGAAGCGGCTGATCTCGACCTTGGCCTTGCCCTTGAACTCCGTCTGCATCAGCTCGGCGCGATGATTGTCGTCGCGGGCATAGGCGGATTTCGCCCCTTGGGTGATTTTGTAGAGCGGCGGCACGGCGAGGAAGAGATGGCCGCCGCGCACCAGCTCCGGCATCTCCTGATAAAAGAAGGTGATGAGCAGCGATGCGATATGAGCGCCGTCGACGTCGGCATCGGTCATGACGATGATGCGCTCGTATCGCAGGTCTTCGTCGCGATATTTCGAGCGCGTACCGCAGCCGAGAGCCTGGACGAGATCGGCGAGCTGCTGGTTGGCGCCGAGCTTTTCGCGACCGGCGCTGGCGACGTTGAGGATCTTGCCGCGCAGGGGAAGGATCGCCTGGTTGGCGCGGTTGCGCGCCTGCTTGGCCGAACCGCCTGCCGAATCGCCCTCGACGATGAAGAGTTCGGCACCCACAGCGGTGTTCTGCGAGCAGTCGGCGAGCTTGCCGGGCAGGCGCAGCTTGCGCACTGCCGTCTTGCGGTTGACTTCCTTTTCCTTGCGGCGGCGCAGGCGCTCCTCGGCGCGCTCGATCACCCAGTCGAGCAGCTTGGCCGACTCGTTCGGATTGTCGGCAAGGTAATGGTCGAAGGGATCGCGGAGCGCGTTCTCGACGATGCGCTGCGCCTCGACGGTCGCCAGCCTGTCCTTGGTCTGGCCGACGAATTCCGGCTCGCGAATAAAGACCGACAGCATGCCGACCGCCGAGATCATCACGTCGTCGGTGGTGATCTGCGCGGCGCGCTTGTTCTGCGTCAGCTCGGCATAGGCCTTCAGGCCCYTGGTCAGCGCAATGCGCAGCCCCGCTTCATGTGTGCCGCCTTCGGTCGTCGGAATGGTGTTGCAATAGGAATGCACCTGCGGATCGCCGCCATACCAGGTGATCGCCCATTCCATCGAGCCGTGGCCGCTTACCTTCTCCGTCTTGCCAGCGAAAATCTCGCGGGTGACGGTGAACTCCTTGCCCATCGTCGCCTGGAGATAGTCCTTCAGGCCGCCGGGGAAGTGGAAGACGGCCTTGTCAGGGACCTCGGAGCCTTCGGGCAGCACGCCCGCCTCACAGCTCCAGCGGATTTCGACGCCGCCGAACAGATAGGCTTTCGAGCGCGCCATGCGGAAGACGCGGGCGGCATCGAACTTCATGTGATCCCCAAAGATCTGGGGGTCTGGATGGAAGCGCACGCGGGTGCCGCGGCGATTATGGACGTCGCCCAACTCTTCGAGCCCGCCCTGCGGCAGGCCGCGGGAGAAGCGCTGGCGGTAGAGCTTGCGGTTTCGCGCCACCTCGACCTCGAGGTCGTCGGAGAGCGCGTTGACGACCGAGACGCCGACGCCGTGCAGGCCGCCCGAGGTCTCGTAGGCCTTGCCGTCGAATTTGCCGCCGGCATGCAGCTTGGTCATGATGACTTCGAGCGTCGACTTGCCGGGCACCTGCGGATGGTTCTCGACCGGGATGCCGCGGCCGTTGTCGGAAACCGTCAGATAACCCTCGAGGTCGAGATAGACCTCGATGAAATTGGCGTGCCCGGCGACCGCCTCGTCCATCGCATTGTCGATGACTTCGGCAAACAGGTGATGCAGCGCCTTTTCATCGGTGCCGCCGATATACATGCCCGGACGCATGCGCACCGGCTCAAGTCCTTCAAGGACGCGAATCGACGAGGCACCGTAATCATCCGAGTTCGAGGCGGCGGGCGCCGGGCGCGCCGAGGCTCCGGCAGCCGGGGGTGCTGCGGCGGCGGGCGCAGCCGTCACCGGCGGCCGTTCGGCGGGCGCGGCAGGCTTCTGCGCCTCCTCGCGTTTTTCAGAGAGGGGCATTCCGGAAAAAAGGTCGTTGCTATCGTCCATGGAGCCGTTCAGATCTTCATCCTGTCTTAGGTCTGGCTTGGGCGGGCATCCGCCGCCGACCCAAAATCACCGCATTTCATGCCACGTTTGCGAATCAGGCAGATTTTGCCAGAAAGCACATCTATACGCGACACCGCCTGTTTTGGCGGGCTTTTCCCAAATGATTTGCGTTGCCGGGTGCAGAATGGCAAGCGGCGGCGGGCTTCAGGAACCATCCGAATGCGAATGTCCACARGTCATTGCACCATCTTCACCGCAATTGCGGCGTTTTTCTTGTCCGCGGCCATCCTCTCCGCTGTTGGCCCGGCGCAGGCAGCCGATGCTTTGCCGCCTTTCAAGGATGATCTGTTTTCGAAGCAGGCCGTGCTGCAGACGGGCGATGACGGCGCCTTCGAGGTCATCGACTATGACGAGATGCGAGATATCAACGGCCGCGACCAGATCCCGCAAAAGCGGGTGCAGCAGAAATATGTGGCGCTCGGCATCCGCAAGACCCAGGCGGACGAAACGCTGTCTGTCGACGGCATCAAGCTCGATGTCACCAGGGTGGGACCGGCTCAGAGTGCCGCTTTCACGGTGATTTTCATCCATGGCCGCGACGGTGACCGGCGGCTCGGCGCCAACGACTACAGCTTCGGCGGCAATTTCAACCGGCTGAAGAACCTCGTCGCCGGCAATGGCGGCGTTTATTATTCGCCGACCGTCAAAAGCTTCGACAGCAGCGGCGTTGCGGCGATCGCCGGGCTGATCCGCTATGCCAGCGCGCAATCACCCGGCCGGCCGATCATCCTTTCCTGCGCCTCGATGGGCAGCCAGGTCTGCTGGGGCATTGCGCGCGACAGCGACAGCGTCAAGCGGCTGAGGGGCATGCTGATCATGAGCGGGGTGACCGATCCCGATTTCACCAGGAGCGCCTTCTACAAGGCAAAGCTGCCGCTCTGGTTTGCCCATGGTAGCCGCGATCCGGTCTATGCCGCCGCCGACCAGCAGGCGCTGTTCGAAAGCCTGCACAAGGCAAAATATCCGGCGCGTTTCACGCTGTTTCAGACCGGCAATCACGGGACGCCGATCCGGATGATCGACTGGCGCAGGGTGTTGAACTGGATTCTCGCCGGCTAGAGTGCATCGGGCCGATGCGTGGATTCTAAATGCTACCCTGACGTGTCTGAAAAGACGCGCGGCGCTGTAGCGGACGATTTTCGGCAGAAATATGCGCGGGATCGCAGAGATTCCCCTTACGTCAAGGGCATGATGCTTTTCTTTGCTGCAAGCTTTTGATATTGCCCAAGGCATAAGCAGATTGTGGAAGGCCAGCATGACACCTGATGTGCGCCCGCTTGTGGCGGGAAACTGGAAAATGAATGGCATGCGTGCCTCCCTGGATCAGATCAAAGCGATCGCCGAGGGTGTTCGCCCGCCGCTGGCCGATAAGGTCGAAGCGCTGATCTGCCCGCCGACGACGCTGCTGTATGTGGCGACGGCGCTGTGCACCGACAGCCCGCTGGCGATCGGGGCTCAGGACTGCCATCAGAAGCCATCGGGCGCGCATACCGGCGACATTTCGGCCGAGATGATTGCTGATTGTTTCGCCACCTATGTCATCGTCGGCCACTCCGAGCGGCGCACCGATCATGCCGAAACCGACCATCTGGTCCGCGCCAAGGCGGAGGCTGCCTTTGCTGCCGGGCTGACGGCGATCATCTGCATCGGCGAAACGGCGGATGAGCGCCGGGCAGGCCAGGCGCTCGACGTCATCAAACGCCAGCTTTCCGCCTCCGTTCCCGATAGCGCGACTGCCGAAAATACGGTCATCGCCTATGAACCGATCTGGGCGATCGGCACCGGTGTGACGCCGACATCAGGCGATGTCGAAAAGGCGCATGCCTTCATGCGCGCAGAGCTGGCGACCCGCTTCGGCGATGGCGGCCGCAAGATGCGCCTTCTCTACGGCGGCTCGGTCAAGCCGGCCAATGCGGAAGAGCTGATGGGCGTTGCCAATGTCGACGGCGCGCTGATCGGCGGGGCGAGCTTGAAAGCGGCCGACTTCCTTGCCATCTACCGGGCCTATGAGGCGCTGCTCGCCTGAGACATTTTTTATTCCTGGGTTTATTCCCGGGTTTATTCCTGGCCGAAGGGCTTGGAATAGATGAAAGCCTCATGTAAAGAGCCGCCAGAATTCTTACTTATGTCCGTCTCGAGGCGGGCAGGACTGGACCCATGCAGACCGTATTGATTGTCATCCATCTCATGATCGTGCTCGCCCTCGTTGGCGTCGTGCTCATCCAGCGCTCGGAAGGCGGCGGCCTCGGCATCGGCGGCGGTTCGGGCTTCATGTCGGCCCGCGGCACGGCCAATGCGCTGACGCGCACGACCGCGATTCTTGCGACGCTGTTTTTCCTGACCTCGCTCGGCCTCGGCATACTGACGCGTTACCAGGGCCGTCCGAGCGATATTCTCGATCGCATCCCTGCAACAGGCGGCCAGGGCAACGGTATTCTCGATTCGCTCGGCGGCGCGCAGGCTCCGGCAAATCAGCCGGCCGGCAACGGTGTTCCGAGCAGCGGGGCTACAACGCCCTCACCGCAGGCTCCCGCCGCTCAAGCGCCGGCAACTGGGGCTCCGGCAACGCAGGCCCCAGCGGCCACCGCGCCTTCAACGACTGCTCCGGCAACGCCCGCAGCTCCGGCCGCGCCGGCACCGGCTCAGCCTTCCGGCGTCCCGACGGGACAGTAAGCCGGTCTTCGACATAAACCGCCGGCAGGCCCTCGGGTCTGCCGGTTTTCTTTTGTTTAGATTCCTGCGCCACGCATCGAAAGTTCTGGAAAAGAATTTTTGGGCTGGTGGAATCGTTTTTGAAAAGGTATCCGGTGACTCCCATGGCGCGATACGTATTCATCACTGGCGGCGTGGTTTCCTCTCTCGGAAAAGGAATTGCGGCCGCGGCTCTCGGAGCGTTGCTGCAGGCCCGTGGATATCGGGTCCGGCTGCGCAAGCTCGACCCCTATCTGAACGTGGACCCGGGCACGATGAGCCCGACCCAGCACGGCGAGGTCTTCGTCACCGACGACGGCGCGGAAACCGATCTCGATCTCGGTCACTACGAACGCTTCACGGGGCGTTCGGCGACCAAGACCGACAACATCACCACCGGCCGCATCTACAAGAACATCATCGACAAGGAACGGCGCGGCGATTATCTCGGCGCGACGGTGCAGGTCATCCCGCACGTTACCAACGAGATCAAGGATTTCGTCACCGAGGGTAATGGCGATTACGACTTCGTCATCTGCGAGATCGGCGGCACGGTCGGCGACATCGAGGCGATGCCGTTCATGGAGGCGATCCGCCAGCTCGGCAACGACCTGCCGCGCGGCACCGCCGTCTACGTCCACCTGACGCTGATGCCCTACATTCCGGCGGCCGGCGAACTCAAGACCAAGCCGACGCAGCATTCGGTCAAGGAACTGCAGGCGCTCGGCATTCATCCCGATATCCTGCTGGTGCGCGCCGATCGCGAAATTCCGGAAGCCGAACGCCGCAAGCTCTCGCTGTTCTGCAACGTTCGCCCGTCCGCCGTCATCCAGGCGCTCGACGTCGCCAACATCTATGACGTGCCGATCGCCTACCACAA
Organism: Rhizobium sp. 01N447_2; assembly: GCF_056399245.1. Taxonomy (NCBI): domain Bacteria; kingdom Pseudomonadati; phylum Pseudomonadota; class Alphaproteobacteria; order Hyphomicrobiales; family Rhizobiaceae; genus Rhizobium; species Rhizobium sp. 01N447_2. Next base: position 36,433 of record NZ_JBFTQY010000026.1, on the reverse strand, counting down.
GGAAGGCCTCGACGACGAAGTCCTTGCCGCTTTCGGCATCGAGCCTGCGCCAAAGCCGCGGCTCGACCCGTGGGAAGAGGTCTGCAATCGCATCCGCACGCCGGAGGGCGAGGTGACCATCGCGATCGTCGGCAAATATACCGGCCTCAAGGATGCCTATAAGTCGTTGATCGAGGCGCTGCATCACGGCGGCATCGCCAATCGCGTCAAGGTCAACCTCGAATGGATCGAATCCGAGGTCTTCGAAAAGGAAGATCCGGCGCCCTATCTCGAAAAGGTGCACGGCATCCTCGTGCCCGGCGGCTTCGGCGAACGCGGTTCGGAAGGCAAGATCCACGCTGCCCGCTTTGCCCGGGAGCGCAAGGTGCCGTATTTCGGCATCTGCTTCGGCATGCAGATGGCGGTCATCGAGGCGGCGCGCAATCTCGCCGACGTCTCCGGTGCCTCCTCGACTGAATTCGGCCCGACGAAAGAACCGGTGGTCGGCCTGATGACCGAATGGGTCAAGGGCAACGAGTTGCAGAAGCGCACGGCAGCCGGGGATCTTGGCGGCACTATGCGACTCGGCGCCTACAAGGCGGCGCTGAAGAAGGGCACGAAGATCTCGGATATCTACGGTTCCACCGATATTTCCGAGCGTCACCGCCACCGCTACGAGGTGAATATCGACTACAAGGACCGGCTCGAGAACTGCGGCCTCGTCTTCTCCGGCATGTCGCCGGACGGCGTGCTACCGGAGACGATCGAATATCCCGATCATCCCTGGTTCATCGGCGTGCAGTACCACCCGGAACTGAAGAGCCGACCGCTCGACCCGCATCCGCTGTTTGCCAGCTTCATCGAAGCGGCGACGGAACAGAGCCGCCTCGTCTGACGTATGCCAACACCAGATCGCGTTGTGTCAGGCGCGATCTGGATAACATTCGTGCTCGCGCTATCTCGCCGGCATGACCCCTTCACGCAGCACGACCGTCGCACGCTTCATCGCGGCACCACGCGAGCGCATCTACCGTGCTTTCCTCGATGCGGAGGCGGTCGCCACCTGGCTTCCGCCTGATACGATGAAGGGCATCGTCCATGCCTTCGAGGGCAGGGAAGGCGGCGCCTTCAGCATGTCGCTCGTCTATCCCGATGACGAGGCGTCGCAGCCGGGCAAGACCTCTGACAAGATCGACAAGTTCCAGGGCCGTTTTGCACGGCTCGTGCCTGACGAGAACGTCGTCTGGGCGACGGTCTTCGATTCCGAGGATGAAGATTTTTCCGGCGAGATGACGGTCAGCACGACATTGTCGCCCGCCGATGGAGGCACCGATGTGACGATGGTCTGCGACAACATCCCCTCCGGCATTCGCCTTAAAGACAATGAAGAAGGCTGCCGCTCGACGCTCGACAACCTCGCCGCCTTCGTCGGCGGTTGACGATCGCCGGCAAGGACATGCCCCTGCCGGCGAACTCAACGTTTACGCAGCGGCCGGCAGCGGCCCGATATAGACCGAGCGCGGACGGATCAGCCTGCCTTCGAGCGCCTGTTCGCGCGCATGCGCCAGCCATCCGACAGTGCGGCCGATCGCGAAGACGCCGGTGAAGGCCTCGCGGGGAAAGCCGAGCGCTTCGAGCAGCAGCGCGGTATAAAACTCGACATTGACGTCGAGCGGCCGGTTCGGCTTGCGCACCTTCAGGATCGCCAATGCAGCCGTCTCCACGGCTTCCGCCAGAGCGCCGCGGGCGCTGTTCACCTGGCCCGTTGAGATCAACGGCTTCAGCGCGCCCTTCAGCGCATCGGCGCGCGGATCGCGGACGCGATAGATGCGGTGGCCGAAGCCCATCAGCCTTTCGCCGCGGTCGAGCGCGTCGCCGAGCCACGAGTAAGCATTCTCCGCCGTTCCGATCGCATCCAGCATGTCGAGCACGGGACCGGGCGCGCCGCCATGCAGCGGCCCTTTCAGGGCGCTCACCGCCGCGAGTACGGAAGAGGTGAGGCCGGCCTGCGTCGATGCAATGACGCGCGATGCGAAGGTCGAGGCATTGAGGCCATGGTCCGATATCGTCACGAGATAGGTGTCGAGTGCCGCTGTCTGCTCCCTGGTCGGCAATTTTCCGGTCAGCATGCGCAGGATATCGGCCGCCTGCGGCAGCGAGGCGTCGGGCGCGATCGGTCTTTTGCCGCGTTGCTTGCGAAGGATCGCCGGCAGGAAAACTGCGGGCGCAGCCAGAAGGCTGAGAGCGCTATCGAAATCCTCGCCGTCGGGCAGGCGAGCGATCAACGCCCGCATCGCATCGACCGGAGGCAAAGCGAGCAGGGCGGCATCGGCGGCCTTGATATGGCCGAAAATCCTCGTTCGCGCCTGCGCCAACCAGTCGCGCAATTCCGCTTCGTCGAAGCTTTTTTCCATCAGCCCATCGAGCAATAGGGCGGCGACGCCTTCATAGGTGCTTTCTGCAACCAGGTGATCCAGCGACACACCGCGGATGATCAGTCGTCCCGCTTCGCCATCGACATCCGAAAGCTGCGTTTCGGCAGCAATGACATCTTCCAACCCGTTTTTCATATCGTTTTCTCCTTTACGACCGGGATGATCGGACCTAGTCTCATTGACGTCAATCTTGATGTAATTGATCAATGTGAGGTTCCGATGTCGTGGCTGACTGCCGAGGAGGCGCTGCGGGCGTTGAAGACCAAGCCGCAGACGCTCTATGCCAATGTCAGCCGTGGGCGCATCCGCGCCAAGTCCGATCCCGCCGACCCGCGCCGCAGCCTCTACCAGGCAGCCGACGTACAGCGGCTTGCCGAACGCCATGCCGGCCGCCGCAAGACCGAAACGGTCGCTGCCGAGGCGATCCGCTGGGGCGATCCGGTTCTGTCCTCAGCAATCTCCACCATCATCGGCGGACGGCTTTTCTATCGCGGAAGGGATGCGGCCGATTTCGCGGAAGTCGCGACGCTGGAGCAGACGGCGGCACTGCTCTGGAATGGCGCGGAAAGACTCTCCTCCGGCAGCGGGACCGGACATGCCTCTCCGTCGCTTCAGGCTGCCTTCCTGGCGCTGGCGGGGCGGGTGACATCGGATCTGCCGTCGCTCGGCCGCTCGCCGGCAGCACTTCGCCGCGAAGCAAGTGGCGTTCTCCGCACCATCGCCGATGCACTGGCGCCGAGGCCTTTCGACCAGCCGCTGCATCTCAGGCTTGCGGCAAGCTGGCAGCGGCCGGATGCTGCCGATTGCCTGCGTCGCGCGCTGGTGCTGCTTGCCGATCACGAACTCAACGCCTCGACCTTTGCGGCGCGGGTCACAGCATCGGCGGGTGCAGCCCTTTCGGCGGCCGTGCTGTCCGGTCTGGCGACGCTGACAGGCCCGCTGCACGGCGCTGCCTGGCAGGGCATCGACGCCTTGATCGAGACTACTTCCGCGCTCGGGGCGGAGCAGGGGATCCGCCGTACGCTTGCCCAGGGCAATCGCCTTTCGGCCTTCGGCCATCCGCTCTATCCCGATGGCGATGTCAGGGCCTTATCGCTACTGTCGCACTTCCCCCTGCCGCCGCAGTTTGCCGAGCTCCGGGAAACCGGCGAGGAGATGGTCGGCGAGAAGGTCAACGTCGATTTCGCGCTTGCCGCAATGGCCGCCGCCTTCGATCTCCCGAGGGAGGCGCCGATCATCATCTTCTCGCTTGCCCGTTCCGCGGGTTGGCTAGCGCATGCGATGGAACAGATCGACAGCGGCGAATTGATCCGGCCGCGGGCGCGTTATACCGGACCGGCGCCTGAAACGGATAGTAGAACGTAAGAATTCCGCCGGCGATTGCGACGATTTGCTTTTTTTGCCTAGGGAAATATTTGAATTCGGCTATCATCCCTTACATGGAAGAAGACGGTTGGCGGGTGCTTTCCAAAAGAGCTGTTCCGCACGGTCAAGGGGACTTTCCATGAATACGACGTTTCGCAGCCTGCTTGCCGCCGCACTCGCTCTCGGCCTAATTCCGCATGGGGCGGCCTTTGCGCAGTCTGCCGGCTGCACGGTATCGCGTGATGCCGGCGCCCGCCAGGTGCTCAGTTGTCCCGGCGGCGTCACGGTGACGGCAGAGGCCGGCGCCGCCTACAGCCTCGTCGACCGCAACCGTGACGGCAGCCCCGATTCGGCATCGCTGCGCCGCAAAGCCATTCTCGTCGATGTCGACAGCACCCAGCACGCCGGTGGTTTCCAGGTCGTGACGCCGCAGGCGATCGCTGCCGTGCGTGGCACCCAATGGGCTGTCGATGTCGCAGGCGACAAGACCTCGGTGCTGGTCGTCAGAGGCAGCGTCGCGGTTCGCCGACCGTCCGGGGAGCCGGTGGTGCTATCGCCGGGCGAAGGCGTCGATGTCAGCGGTGGAACCGAACCCCTCGTCGTGCGTCGCTGGCCGGCGCCGCGCGCCGCCGCCCTACTTGCCCGCCTCGGCCAATAAATCCCATGAACCATCGTCTGCTGACCGTGATCGCGCTGCTGCTCGCCGGTCTTTGGGCGGCTGCGCTCGGCTATGTCAATCTCAATGCCGGAAGCGGCCTTCTCGACCGGATGGAAGCCTCGCTTGCCGATATCCGCAGCGCCATCGTCGGGGTGAAAACACCGCCTCCCGTCGTCTCGATCGTTGCGATCGACGACCGCACCGCTAGGGCGCACGGCTATCCGCTCGATCGGGCGACACTTGCGCGCCTCGCCGGCGCGATCACCACGTTGAAGCCGAAGGCTTTGGCGATCGATATTCTGCTCGTCGATCCGGGGCCGGAGGCGGGTGATGCGGCACTGACGACCGCGCTTCGCCAGGGGCCGAGCGTGATTGCGGCCGCAGCCACTTTCGCGCAAAGCAGCCAGCGGGTCACGGATGTGGCCGGTGATCCGCTTGCCGCCATCCCTGAGGCAAACCAGCTTCTCTTGCCGCTTCCGCGCTTTGCCGAGGCAGCTGCGGTCGGCATCGTCAATGTCGCAACCGACCAGACCGGCACGCCGCGCTTCATTCCGCTGATCTCGCGTTCCGCAGACCGGCTGGATCCGGCTTTTCCGCTGCGTGTCGCGTCGGTGGCGCTCGGCGTCGATCCCACGATCGAACCCGATGCCATCATGCTCGGAAAGCTGCGTATTCCCACCGATATCGGCCAACGCCTGCCGGTGACCTTTTATGGCGGGCATGGCAGCATCGCCACCTTCAGCGCCGCCGATGCGCTGGATGGCAAGCTTTCGGCGGATGCGGTCACTGGTCGCATCGTCGTCATCGGTTCGACGGTGACTGGCGGCGGCGACGTCTTCCCGACGCCGTTCGATCCTGTCATGCCCGGCGTCGAGGTAATGTCGACGGCGATCACCCATCTCGTCACCGGCGACGGCATGGTGCGCGACCATAGGATAAGGCTGATCGATGCCGGCATTGCCGTCGGTCTGACGCTCGTGCTCGTTTCGCTGGTCGCCTGGCGCCGCAGTGCGGCAGGCTATATCATCATCGTGCTGACGCTGATCGTCTGGGCGATGATCAACCTGTCGGCCTTTGCGCATGGCTACTGGCTGAGTGCGGCGCTGCCGATCGCCGCAGCGCTGCCGCCGGCGCTGATCTTCGGGGCGGCCGAGCTCTGGCTCGACCGCGGCCGCGCCCGCCATTTCGCCGAGCAGAGCGCGCTCCTGCAGCGCATCGAGGCGCCCGGCCTCGGCGAGTGGCTGGCGCGCGATCCGAATTTCCTTGCCGCGCCGGTGCGCCAGAACGCCGCCGTCATCTTCATCGATCTCTCGGGCTTCACCGGCCTCAGCGAAAATGTCGGGCCGGTAGCGGTCAGCGAGATGCTGAGCGGCTTCTTCGAACTGGTCGACGAGGAGGCGCGCGCCCACGGCGGCGCCATCACCAGCTTCATGGGCGACGGCGCGATGATCCTGTTCGGCCTGCCGGAGCCTGCCGATGACGATGCCGCCCGCGCCGCTGCCTGCGCGGTCAGCCTCTGCGAGCGCACACGGGCCTGGCTTCAAGCGCATGCGGGCTTTGCCCCGAAGAAAATCGGCTTCAAGGTCGGCGCCCATTGCGGCCCGATCGTCGCCTCGCGATTGGGCACCGGCGACCGGCAGCAGATCACGGCGGCGGGAGACACCATCAATGTCGGCAGCCGGCTTATGGAGGTGGCCGCCCGCCATGGCGTCGAACTGGCGCTGAGCGCCGAAATCGTCCGCGCTGCCGGCCCCGATAGCGTGCTCACGCAGTCCGGCCGCATGGAGGGACCGTTGGAAACGGCGCTGCGCGGCCGGGCAAGCCGCATCGACGTCTGGCTGTGGCGTAGCCGTACGCTTTGACAATCGCCGCGGGAGCGGCTAGGAACGGCGCAAATACCCCGCCGGCTGGCTCCGGCCATGGCGCAGCAACGCGCCTGACAGCTCCGAAAGATCGAATCCATGACAGAATTTAACGGCGTCGTCCCGGCGATCGCCAAGGCGTTGCAGAAGCGCGGTTACGCCGAACTCACTCCGGTGCAGAAGGCGATGCTCGATCCGGCGCTTGCCGCTTCCGACGCGCTGGTCTCGGCCCAGACCGGTTCCGGCAAGACCGTCGCCTTCGGCTTGGCGCTGGCGCCGACGCTGCTCGAAGGCAGGGAGCGCTTCGGCAATGCCGGCGCGCCGCTCGCCCTCGTCATCGCCCCGACGCGCGAACTTGCCCTGCAGGTGAAGCGCGAGCTCGAATGGCTGTTTGAGATGACCGGCGCGGTGATCGCCAGCTGCGTCGGCGGCATGGACATCCGCAGCGAGCGCCGCTCGCTTGAACGCGGCGCCCATATTGTCGTCGGCACGCCCGGCCGGCTCTGCGACCATATCCGCCGCAGGGCGCTCGACATGTCGGAACTGAAGGCTGCCGTGCTCGATGAGGCCGACGAGATGCTCGATCTCGGCTTCCGCGAAGACCTGGAATTCATTCTCGATGCGGCACCGGACGAACGCCGGACGCTGATGTTTTCGGCAACGGTGCCGGCGGCGATCGCCAAGCTTGCCAAGAGCTATCAGCGCGATGCCGTGCGCATCAGCACCGCGGCCGAGGAAAAGCAGCATATCGACATCGAATATCGCGCGCTCATGGTGGCCCCGAGCGACCGCGAGAATGCGATCATCAACGTGCTGCGCTATTACGAGGCGACCAACGCCATCGTCTTCTGCTCGACGCGCGCTGCCGTCAATCATCTGACGGCGCGGTTCAACAACCGCAATTTCGCCGTGGTGGCACTGTCCGGCGAGCTGACGCAGAACGAACGCAGCCATGCGCTGCAGGCGATGCGCGACGGGCGCGCCCGGGTCTGCATCGCGACCGACGTCGCCGCTCGCGGCATCGACCTGCCGGGCCTCGATCTCGTCATCCATGCCGACCTGCCGACCAATCCGGAAACGCTGCTGCACCGCAGCGGCCGTACCGGCCGGGCCGGACGCAAGGGCATCAGCGCCATGATCGTGCCGCTAAATGCGCGGCGCAAGGCAGAGCGTCTGCTCGAGAATGCCGGTATTTCGGCTGCCTGGGCGCGGCCGCCCTCGGCCGAGGAAGTGAGCGAGCGCGACGACGAGCGGCTGCTCGCCGATCCGATCTTCAACGAAACGCCGCAGGAGGAAGAGCAGGGGCTGGTACAGCAGCTTCTCGCCAGCCACGGCGCCGAAAAGCTTGCCGCCGCCTTCCTGCGTCTTTACCGCACCAATCATTCGGCGCCGGAGGATCTGATCGAGGTCACCGTACAGGACGACCGCAGCCGCAAGCGCCGCGACAATGCCGAGCCCTACGAGCCGGCGCAGAAGGGACCGCGCGAAGATTTCGGCGCCAGTGTCTGGTTCTCCGTCTCGGTCGGACGCAAGCAGAATGCCGAGCCGCGCTGGCTGATCCCGATGCTCTGCCGTAACGGCAATGTGACGAAGCGCGAGATCGGCGCGATCAAGATGCAGCCTGAGGAAACCTTCGTGGAGATCGCCGCGGCGAGTGCGGAAAGCTTCCAGGCGGCGATCGGACCGAACAAGGCACTCGAACGCGGCATCCGCGTGACCAGGCTTTCCGGCACGCCGGATTTCAGCCGGGCGCCTGCGCCAAAACCCTATGCCGGCAAGCCATCCCGCGACGAGCGGCCCGACGACTCATTCCGCGGCGAGCGGCCGAAGAACAAGTTCGGCAAGGCTCCGGGCGGCGGATATGCTGCAGCCGACAATAGCGGCGGGGAAAGACGGGATAGCAAGCCCTGGAGCAAGAAACCGGGCAAACCCGCCTTCGATGGCCCGAAGTCCGACAAGCCGAAATTCGAAGGCCCCAGATCCGAAGGCCCCAAATATGAGGGCAAGGGCGGCGGCGCACCGAAGAACAAGTTTTCAAAGAAGAAGCCCGGCTGATTTTGCCGGCAGCCCTTCGCTGGTTCGGCGGAGGGCTTTGGGTCGTATCCCTGAGGGAGGCAAGGATGGTGATGGAAACGGCGATTCTCAGCGTCCCGGTTTTCAGTACGCTCTGCAATGAGGCCTTCCGGCTGCGGCGCGCCGTTTTCGTGCATGAGCAGAAGGTTCCCGAAGCCGAGGAATTCGATGCCGACGATCTCAGCGCCCATCATCTCGTCGCCGTCACGGCGGGCGAGGTCTCCGGCACGCTGCGAGTCATCTACGCCGAGGAACATGTGAAGATCGGCCGGGTTGCGGTTGCCGGCCGATGGCGCGGCCAGGGCATTGCGGCCGCAATGATCGGGCAGGCGATGGAACTGCATCGCGCTGCCCGCGACAACCGCTTCTATCTTACAGCACAGGCGGACAAGCTGCCGCTCTACGAGCGTTTCGGCTTCGTCGCCTATGGCGCTGAATTTCTTGACGGTGGCATGCCGCATCTTGCCATGAAGAATTACTGAGCTTCGTCGGCAGGAGCAGACGTCGATGAAACGCCCCGGTATGCCGAACCCCGATCCGGCCGCCTTCATCAAGGCCAACCTGCCGATATCACCGGTTCCCTCCATCCCCGAGATCCGGCTCCATACTGCAGGGCCTGCGAGCGGGCTCTGGCGGCTTGCCGGTCGTGGAGAGGCCGATTCGCCGCCTTACTGGGCCTATCCCTGGGCCGGCGGCGCGGTGCTTGCCCGCCATCTGCTCGATCGACCGGAAATGGTGAGCGGCCGCCGGGTGCTCGATCTCGGCGCCGGCTCCGGGCTCGTGGCCATTGCCGCGGCGAAGGCCGGAGCAGCCACGGTGACCGCTATCGACATCGATGCCAATGCCATTGCCGCGATCGGCCTCAACGCGGCGATCAACGGCGTGGATATCGTAGCCCGGGCCGCCGATATCATCGAGGGGCCGCCACCAGAGACAGATCTCCTCGCGGTCGGCGATCTGTTCTACGACCCCTCGCTTGCCCTGCGGGTGATGGCCTTTCTGCGGCGTTGCCAGGCCTCCGGCATCGAGGTGCTGATCGGCGATCCCGAGCGGGCCTATCTGCCGCAGGACAAACTTAGGCGAATCGCCACCCATGCGGTTGCGGATTTCGGCGGGGGCACTGGCGGCGGTGCCGTGCCGGCTGGCGTCTTTGCGCTCTCCGACAAAGCTGAAGGCGAGATTATGCCAGGAGGTCAGGCCGCAACAGCATGACCGGGCAGGGCGCTCCGGCCGGCAATTCCGGCGCATGCGGCGGGCGGATGACGAGGCAATCGGCTTCGGCGAAGACCTTCATCATCGAGGAATCCTGCTTGCCGAAGGGTTCGGCGAGCCAGTGGCCGGCGGCGGATTTCGAAAGTTTCGCCCTGATATAGTCCTGCCGGTGGTCGTTGGCGCGCAGAGTGACGGCCGCCTCCACCGTTGCCTCGCGCCGCACCGGCGGCAGGGAGGCGAGCTTGCGGATCAGCGGCTCCAGGAAGAGCAGCGAACAGACGAGGCTGGAGACCGGATTGCCGGGCAGGCCGAGCACATGCGTCTCGCCGAAGCTGCCGACCATCAGCGGTTTGCCGGGGCGCATGGCGATGCGCCAGAAATCGAGCTGCATGCCGGCCTCGATCAACGTCGCCTGCACCAGATCATGGTCGCCGACCGAAGCGCCGCCGAGCGTGACGATCACATCGACCTTGGCATCCCGCGCCGTGTCGATCGCCGCGGTGATCCTGGCCTTATCGTCAGGCACGATGCCGAGATCGAGCACATCGGCGCCGGCTTTGCGGGCAAGGGCTGCAATACCAAACGTGTTGGATGCGATGATCTGCGATGGGCCGGGCGTGCTTCCGGGCGGCAGCAATTCGTCGCCGGTTGCGAGGATGGCGATCTGCGGGCGCCGCAGCACCTCGACATGAGGCCGGTTCATGCCGGCGGCAACCGTCAGCCGCGAGAAATCGAGCACGGTGCCGGCCGGCAGCACGGCTTCGCCTTCGGCGAAATCCTGGCCGCGGGGACGCACATGCTGGCCCTGCCGCACAGGGAAATTGGTTCTGATTCCGCCCTCGATCTTCTCGGCATCCTCCTGCAGCAGGACGCTATCGGCGCCTGGCGGAACAGGCGCGCCGGTGAAGATACGGACGGCCTCTCCCTGGCCAACGCTTCCCTCGAAGGCGTGGCCGGCGGAAGACGTGCCGATGACCTTCAGCTCGGCGCCCGGCTCCGGCGCGTCTTCGCGGCGCAGCGCATAGCCATCCATGGCGGAGGCATTGAAGGGCGGCTGGGTCAGGCCGGCCGTCAGATCGACGGCCAGGACGCGGCCCTCAGCCTCGGCAAGCGGCAGCGTCTCGGACGCAGCAATGGGCTTTGCGCTGGAGAGCAAGCGGTTCAGGGCCTCGGCAACCGGGAGAAGGTTCATCTTGCCTCCGGATGACGGAAATCGCCGGATTTTCCGCCGGACTTTTCAAGAAGTCTGATGCCGCCGATCTCCATTGCCTTATCGGCCGCCTTGGCCATGTCGTAGATCGTCAGACAAGCGACCGAGACGGCGGTCAACGCCTCCATCTCCACACCGGTCTTGCCGGTCAGCTTGGCGGTCGCCGTAACGCGCAGACCGGGYAGGGCGGCATCTTCCGCGATCTCGACCGTGACCTTCGTCAGCATCAGCGGATGGCAGAGCGGGATGAGGTCGGCGGTACGTTTTGCCGCCATGATGCCGGCAAGACGCGCCGTGCCGATCACATCACCCTTCTTGGCATTGCCTTGGCTGATGAGAGCGAGCGTTTCCGCCGCCATCTTCACATGGCCCTCGGCAGTGGCGATGCGCACCGTCTCGGCCTTATCGGAGACATCGACCATATGCGCCTCGCCGGAGGCACCGATATGAGTGAGGCCTGGCTTTTGGCCGCTCATATCATTCGGCCGCGATGGCGGCTTCGCCAAAGAGCAGCGCGCGGGTGGCGGCGGCGACGTTCTCTTTGCGCATCAGGCTTTCGCCGACAAGGAAGGTATTGATGTCGACGGCCTGCAGGCGCTTGCAATCGGCATTGGTGAAGATGCCGCTTTCGCCGACCAGCAGCCGGTCGTCAGGCACCATGGGAGCAAGCGCCTCGCTGACCGTCAGGCTGACCTCGAAGGTACGCAGATTGCGGTTGTTGATGCCAATGAGCGGCGAGGAAAGCTTCAGCGCCCGCTCCATCTCTTCGGCGTCGTGGACCTCGACCAGCACGTCCATGCCGAGGCCGAAGGCTTCGTCCTGCAGGCGTTCGGCTTCATCGTCGGACAGCGAGGCCATGATCAGCAGGATGCAGTCGGCGCCCCAGGCGCGGGCCTCGTGCACCTGATAGGTCTCGAACATGAAATCCTTGCGCAGCGCCGGCAGCGCGCAGGCCGCGCGGGCGGTTGTCAGAAATTCCGGCGCGCCCTGAAAGCTCGGCGTGTCGGTCAACACCGAAAGGCAGGCGGCACCGCCGGCCTCATAGGCGCTCGCCAGCGATGGTGGATCGAAGTCCAGGCGAATGAGACCCTTCGAGGGGCTCGCCTTCTTGATCTCGGCGATCAGGCCGAAGCGGCCGGCGTCACGCTTGGCAACGAGCGCCTTGTGGAAGCCGCGCGGCGCGGACTGGCCGGCCTGCATCGCCTTGAGATCGGCAAGCGACACTGTCGCCTTGGCAGCGGCGATCTCCTCGCGCTTGTAGAGTTCGATCTTCTTCAGGATATCGGTCATCGGGCAATCCTAGTCGATATCGTTGGAAACGGCGATGAGTTTGTCGAGGGCGAGCGCAGTGGCACTGCTATCCAGCGAATGCGTGGCAAGCTTCATGCCGTCGCGGATCGTTTCGACCTTACCCGCGATGACGAGCGAGGCGGCGGCATTGGCGAGCGAGATATCTCGATAGGCATTCTTGGCGCCGCCGAGCACCTCGCGAAGGGCTGCGGCATTGGCGACACCGTCACCGCCCTTGATATCGGCGAGCACGCAAGGGCTGACGCCGAAATCGGCGGGCGAGAGCTCGAAGGTGCGGATCTTGCCGTCTTCGAGTGCAGCGACTTTTGTGATGCCGGTGGTGGTGATTTCGTCGAGGCCGTCGCCATGGACCACCCAGACGCATTCGGAGCCGAGATCGCGCATGACTTCGGCAAGCGGCACCAGCCATTGCGGCGAGAAGACGCCGAGCAGCTGGCGGCGGACGCCGGCCGGACTGGAAAGTGGCCCGAGCAGATTGAAGATCGTGCGCGTGCCGAGCTCCACCCGCGAGGGGCCGACATGGCGCATGGCGGAATGATGCAGTTGCGCGAACATGAAGCCGACGCCGGCTTCGGCGATGCAGCGAGAGATGGTCTCTGGACCGACGTCGAGCTTGACGCCGAGTGCCGCCAGATTGTCGGCCGCGCCCGATTTCGAACTCAGCGCCCGGTTGCCGTGTTTGGCGACGGGAACACCGGCGCCGGCGACGATCAGCGCTGCCAGCGTCGAGATGTTATAGGTGCCGCTGGCATCGCCGCCGGTGCCGACGATGTCGATCGCATCGGCCGGCGCCTCGACGGTCAGCATCTTCGAGCGCATTGCGGTGACGGCGCCGACGATCTCATCGACGGTTTCGCCGCGCACACGCAACGCCATCAGGAAGCCGCCGATCTGCGAGGGAGTCGCCTGGCCCGACATCAGGATGTCGAAGGCGGCGCGGGCCTCGTCACGCGTCAGCGGCTCGCGGCTTGCGGCCTTGGCCAGGAACGGCTTCAGATCGGTCATAAAGCCTCCTAGCGGACCGTCGCCTGTTCGGCGAGCGTCTGGTTGATCTGCGCCCCGTACTGCGTCTGCAGCAGGTTGACCATCTGATCGAGAATATCATCGCCGGCGGCATTGGCCATGGCGGTGATCTGGGCATCGCGGTTGTTCAGCACATCGCCGGTCGGCTGGGTGTTGACCTCGTTGACCTTCAGCAGGATCTGCGTAGAGGGATCGGCGCCGACAGCACTTGCGACCGTATCGACCGGGCCGGAAAAGGCGGCGGTGACGCCGGCTCGGCCGAGGACCGCATCATCGGTGGAGCGGGTGATGCCACTCTTGCTTTCGACGGCAATGCCGAGCGGCGTTGCGATATCGGCAAGTGCCTTGCCCTTTTGCGCCTCGGCCTTCAATTCATCGGCCTTCTTGGCGAGCTCGGCCTTCTGCTGCTCCGCCGTCCAGTCCTCGACCGCCTTTTCGCGCACCTCGGCGACCGGGCGCTCGCGGTCCGGCGTGATTTCGCGGACGTTGAACCAGACGTAGCCGTCATTGCCGATCGAAAGCGGCGGTGCATCGACGCCGACCTCGGTCTTGAAGGCTTCGCCGAGCAGTTGCTGCTTGGCGGGGAGATCCTTGACCTCCTTGCCGTCCTTGTCGGCGCCGGTCATATCGACGGCGTCGACGGCCACTGCGGTGAGCTTCAGCTGGCCGGCAATATCCTCGAGCGTGGAACCGCCTGCGCGCAGATCCTCGATGCGATCGTGAACGTTGATCACTTCCTGAGAGGCGTTGGAGAGCGCCAGCTGTTTGCGGATATCCTCCTTCACCTCGTCGAAATTCTTCGTCGTTTCAGACTTGATGTTGGTGACGCGCAGGATGACGGGGCCGAAGGAGCCATCGACGACAGGCGTCGTGCCGCCATCGCGCGAAACTGCAAAGGCCGCATCGGCAACGGCCTGGTCGGGAACCTTGTCCTTGGTGAACTCGCCGAGCAGCACATCGCTTGCCGTCTTGCCCTGGTCGGAAACCAGCTGGTCGAAGCTGGTGCCGCTCTTCAGCGCCGTTTCGGCGGCGGTGGCAAGATCCTTGCTGGCGAAGGTCAGCTGCTCGATGGTGCGGCTTTCCGGCGTGCGATAGGTATCCTTGCTCTTGTCGAAGGCTTCGTGGATCTGGTCGTCGGTGACGGTCGCGGCATCGGCGATATCGGCGGGCTGCAGCTTGAGATAGACGAGCTTGCGGTATTCGGGCGCCCGGTAGCGCTGCTTGACGCCTTCGAACCACGTCGCCAGCACGTCGTCGGCAGGCGCCTTGATCGGCTCGATATTGGCGTTGGTCAGCAGCAGGTAGTCGATGCTGCGGCTTTCGTCGCCATAGAGCTTCATGGCATCGACCAGCGTCTTCGGCGCCGTGAAACCGTTGGAGATGGCATCGACCACCTGGCTGCGGACAGCGACCTTGCTGCGCTCCTTGATGTAATCGTCCTGGCGGATGCCGGCATTGCGAAGACGCGAGACGAAAAGCTCGCGGTCGAACTGGCCGTTGACGGCCTTGAAAGCCGGATCGTCGGCAATCAGCTGGGCGAGGCGATCCTGCGACAGGCCGAGGTTCATGTCTTCGGCGAGCTGGTCGAGCGAGGCGCCGGCGACGAGCTGGGCGAGCACCTGCTGCTCGATGCCGAAGGCGCGGGCCTGCTCGGGGGTGAGACGCGTGCCGAACTGCTGGCTGACGCTTGCCACCTGGCGCTGATAGGCGAGGTGGAATTCGTTGACGTCCACATGCTGATCGCCGACGGTCACGACCGTAGTGCTGTTGCTGCCCGTGATCAGCGACCGGGAGACACCCCAGATGCCGAAGGACGCGACGAGCAGAAGCATCAGCAGCTTGGCGACCCAGGTCTGAGCGGCTCTTCTCAGGATGTGGAACATAGAAACGCAAACCTCGCAGTATCATTGACCCGCGCGCGGGCGGACATTCGACGTTCCTTAAAACAAACCCGACAGGAAATGAAGGGTTTGTCGCGCGAAAAGCTGCACAAGGCGGCCGCTCAGCCGCGGCGGCTTTGCGGCGAACAAAAGATCGGTTGCGTCGGAACCTTTCGGGCCGCCATTTCGTTGAAGCGGCATCCCATGAAACAGGAGCAGACCATGGCAGAATTGAAAACCGCCTCCGCCGAATCCACCGCCGCGCGCGTCAAGGCTGACATAGCAGCAGACGATCTGTCGGCACAGGTCGCAGCCCTTCGCAACGATCTCGCCCGGCTGACGGAAAGCGTGGTGGCGCTGGGGCAGGGGGCGAAGTCGGCGGTGACCGACGAGGCCTCGCTGATGACGGAGCGGCTGCGCGACAAGGTGCGCGAAGAACCGCTCGTGGCACTCGCTGTGACGGCAGGCATTGCCTACGTGTTTGGCCTGCTCAGCCGCCGCTGAACCGAAATTCAGAGTGCAGAAAAGCCGGGCGCCATCAACGCCCGGCTTTTGGTGTTTGCATCAGTCATTGAAAGGAACTGTCAGCGGCGGACGACGCGCCCGATCGCGATCAGGATGCAGGCCCCGACGAAACCGGTGATCAGATAACCCAGCCAACCGGCGAGCGGCTGGATGTGCAATAGACCCAGGACCCAGTTAGCGACGATAGCGCCGACGATGCCGAGCAATATGTTCATGAGCAAACCCATGCTGCTGCTCATGGCCTTTTCCGCCAGCCATCCAGCGACACCGCCGATAATGATAGCTGCAATCCAACCCACGCCTGCGTTTTCCATGGTTATCTCCCTCCTGGCAAAACGAGTCACAGAATGCACGAAACGAAAGGAAGTTCCACTCCCAGTTACTGAGATTGCTTGCAGGTTCAGCAACTTATGTGACTCACGGCTGCAACATGGTGACCGGAGAGTACAGCGCGTGGGCGGCAATCTGGAACAGGAGGCCGGCAATGGCGAGCATTGCGAAGCTGAACGGCATAATCAAGCTTTTGCTAAACATCTTTCCTCTCCCGTATTGTGTAAAGCATAAGCGGAAGCTGACGGAGCGCAACAATATTGTTAACGGATAGTTAAGGCTGGCAATTAATTAAAATTCAATACATTCACCGTTTCCGTAATACTTTCGGGTGACGAAACGTTTCTTCTGCAGCCTTGCCGTGTCAGCTGACGATCATCTGCGATCTTGCGCTCCAGGCCTTCCGGTCTGCGACGCCTCGTCGACATTGGCTACAGAAGCAGCGGCACCCGAAGATGCAATCTCTGCGGATCGCAGACAATCGGGCCGGAAACGGCCGGCTCTATTCCAGTGATCACACGCGGCCGGCGGGCAATCAGGTTCGATGAACGATCAGCATGAAGAAGAGGAAAGACGCCGTCGCGACCGTTGCGGCGAAGGCAATCTGATAATCCATGTCGTTAACCCCCGGTTTGGATGGCTCGCATTAACGCCTGCGGCGTCGCGGGGTTCCATGCCGGCAGTTCGCGCTTGTTACCTGCGGATTGATTTTGCCGAAGAATGCGTCATCTTCCCTAGAACAGGATGATTTTAGGCCCAGTCAGCCTAAAATCCTATTCTAGATTAAGAGTTAGAGCATGATGTCGTCCGAAAACCGCTCACACTTTTCGGCATCATGCTCTGAATTGCAATTCAATCGGGGAAAACACTTGATGTCAAAAGCTGCAATCGCCATCGCCTGCGTCTGCCTGCTGACACTTTCCGGCTGCGGCAACACCGCATACGGGCTGAAGAAGGATGGACAGGAAGCGAGCCACGCAATGGACAACGCGACACATCGGGTGCTTTCCGCCGGCGCCAAGAAGTGATGCAGGCGACGGAATAAAAAAGCCCGCCTGGGGTGAGGCGGGCTTAGGATAACAGGGAGAATGGACGGATAGACTCCGCCTCCACTAATAAAGCACTTCCTTAATCGTGTGGCTTTACGTCATTCGACGTAACTGCGACCGGCAACGATCCGATGCGACCATGATTCGGAATCGAATCAGAGATACCGGGACCGAATCAATGGTATTGGATCGGGTCAGAAGTTGCCCCAGTTTTGAGCGCGGGCACGGGCGCGAATAATCCGGTATTCGCGACCGCCATAGAGCGAGCCGATTGTCAGCAGAAGCGTCAGAACGTCCCAGATGATATGCATGTTATCCTCTTAGGTTGGACGGTTCCGCCGTCGATCGGTGAAGATACAATAGCAATCTTTCGGATGTGCTTATATGACAAGAAATCGGGATGAGCGGAGAAGCGGGCAGGGCGCTTCCGCAAAGGAGAGGCGGCATCGCCGTCTTGGAGCAGCAAAGTGAACAGATTACCGGACGGCGGCTCATGACGATTTTCTCCGTCCGCCACATCACGTCCTATCGTTACGTCAGGGAGGTCGAATTCGGCGAGCATCGCTTGATGTTCCGACCGCGCGACAGTTTCGACCAGCGGCTGATCGAAGCGTCGTTGACGATCTATCCTGAGGAAAGTCATGTGCGCTGGATCCACGATGTTTTCGGCAATTGCGTGGCGCTCGTCGATATTTCGAGGCCGGCGTCCGAGCTTCGTTTCGAAACCTGGATCACGCTCGATCATACGCCGCAGGTCGCTCTGGATCTTAAGGTGGACGACGAGGCCCTGACCTATCCATTCTCCTACGACAAGGATGAGATTGCCGATCTGACGCCGGCGATGCAGCGCCATTATCCAGATCCGAACGACGAGGTCGGACGCTGGGCGCGCCAGTTCGTGCGCCTTGGGCGTCCGACCGAGACCGGGCACCTGCTAATGACGCTCTGTTACGCCATTCGGGAAAGCTTCGTCTATGCGCGGCGCCAGGAACATGGGACGCAGACGCCGGTCCAGACCTTGCAGCTTCGTTCCGGCACCTGCCGGGATTTCGCGCTTCTGATGATGGAGGCGGCACGCGTCCTCGGCCTCGCGGCACGGTTCGTCACGGGTTATGTCTATGTTCCCGACCGGGACGGCTCCACCGTACTCGGCGGCGGCTCCACGCATGCATGGTGCCAGATTTATCTTCCAGGCGCCGGCTGGACGGAGTTCGATCCGACCAACGGGATCGTCGGCAACCGCGATCTCATTCGTGTCGCCGTTGCCCGCGATCCGCGCCAGGCAGTCCCGTTGAGCGGCAGTTATGACGGGGATGGGAAGGATTTCGACAGCATGACGGTGCAGGTGAACGTCACCACAAGGCCATATGGCTAGCCATGCGGTGACGGTCCCGGGCTTGCGGGAACCGGGTCGCGCGATCAGCGTTCCCTACTCACCTCTGCCGAAGCAGAGAGGCGATAAGGAAGCCACAATGAAGATACGCGCCGGGTTTCATCTGGGCTACGAATGCATGCAGCCAACGCCGATGCTGCTCGTCCTCAATATTCACCCCTCCCGTCGTGCCGATCTTCTCAGCGATCAGATCCTGACATTCGACCGGCCGATCGAGGCCTGGGGCTATACCGATGTGTTCGGCAATGCCTGCAGCCGGATCGTTGCCCCGCCGGGACTGACAACGATCTCCACGGAATTCGAGATCTACGACAGCGGCCAACCCGACATCGTTCCCGACGATGCTGTCCAGCACGCAATCAACGACCTGCCCGACGATGTGCTGGTGTTCCTGCTCGGCAGCCGCTATTGCGACACCGACAGGCTTGCAGATTTCGCCTGGGCTAGGTTCTCGTCAACGCCGCTCGGCTGGGCGCGCGTCCAGGCGATCTGCGATTTCGTCCATGACCATATCACCTTCGATTACCTGAAGGCCGACGTCCTCAGGACCGCGCATGGCGGCTTCACCGACAAGGCGGGCGTCTGCCGCGACTTTGCCCATCTCGCCATCGCGCTTTGCCGATGCATGAATATCCCGGCCAGATATTGCACCGGCTATCTCGGCGATATCGGCGTTCCGATCGATCCCAATCCGATGGACTTCAGCGCCTGGTTCGAGGTGTTTCTCGGCGGCCACTGGCATACGGTCGACGCCCGCCACAATACGCCGCGCATCGGCCGGATCCTGATGGCGACCGGCCGCGACGCCACCGACGTCGCCATGTCGACGGCCTTCGGCCCGGCAACGCTTTCCCGCTTCGAGGTGATCACCGAGGAAGTGCCGCCGGAGCCGGTGAAAGYCGATTGATTGGGGGCGGCCCTTCATGCGTCGATAGCGAGCACCGCGGGCAAGGATGACCCTATGCCTTCTTCAGGAATTCCGTTTTCAGCACCAGGCCTTTGACCTGCTTGGTGCTGCATTCGATCTCGCCCGGATTGTCCGTCAGGCGAATGCCCTTGACCAGCGTTCCACGCTTCAGCGTCTCCGAGGTTCCCTTGACCTTGAGGTCCTTGATCAGCGTCACGGAATCGCCATCGTGAAGCTGCGTTCCGTTGCTGTCCTTTACAATGATGTCGGCCATAATGTCCCCGCGGCTATTCAAAGTGCTACAGCGTCCTTTGCGCGTCTGAAAGGCGCGCGGCGCTGTCGTGATCCCGGACGGGAAATCATGTTGGAATGGGATAGTCAATGCGAAGGGGCCAGTCAGTCCGATCTTCATACCCTACGCGGCCTTTCTTCAGCATCCCAAGGGTCTGCATTGATCCCTTATCGGCGCCGCCCAGCGCGCGGCGATAAATGAGCCCGGTACTCATCCGCCGTAGCGAAGCTCAGACCAAGGTCCGACCTGTCCCGGACTTCATGCCGATACCAAAGCTTCGACCGCTGTCATAGATTTTGCGCCGGGGCGAGTTTGCGGAGTTTTTGCTGTGACTAAAATTATCGTCGCGGGGATGGTACTGGCACCGCTTATCTTCTGGGGTTCTGTCGGCGTCCTGGTATACTCGTATCTCTCGTGAATATTCTTCCGTGGCCGAGGTGCTGATTGATCATTCGCATCGGCGGGTGCGGCATCATGGAATGAGGTAGTCGATCCGCGCGAAAATCGGAAAGCTTCCATTCCAGTTGTCATGGTTCCAACTCGCGAACAGCGATCAGTCGGCCGGAATCAAGTGGATCGACGACGACGAAAATTCGATGTCGGGATCAGTTCGATTGGCCACGGAAGATGGCAACGGCCGCAGCGACCAATGCGGCGTTGTCGCTCGCAATCGTCCCATCCGGGAGGTGCTTGCCGTCTTCCAGGCCGACGCGGGTGGAATAGTGCCGCTCGCGCGCCGATCTGACGAAGGGCCAGACCGTCCTGTCGAATCCATGCAGAAGGATCGGCCGATTGACGAGGCTGCGCTCGAGCACCTCGATGATGCCATCCYTGATATCCCCTGCGCGCTGCAGATCCTGCTCGTCGTCGAGCTCGATCAACAGTCGAAAGACCCGCTGATGATCTTCGAGGCTGGTGTAGCGCTCCGCATCGGCCACCGATGCCAGCCCGACTTCGATGCCGACGCCCTTTTGCCGGAGCAGCTGGATGACGCCAGGCGCATCGTCCTCCGACAGGTTCACCGACGCATAATCCGGCAGGACGGACCAGTGGCGGATGGCTTCCCGCGTTTTCTCCCGATCGCCTTCGACCCAGGCGCCTGTGGAGACGCCGATCAGCGTTCCTGGACAGACCCGGCGAATCGCACCGACCGTGTCGTCGACGGCGGCAAGGCTCTCCTTGCCATCGGCTCCGCGCGGATGAACATGGAGCTCCGCGGCGCCGGCAGCGACTGAAGCCGCGGCATCGCGCACCATGGTATCGATCGTCAGCGGAAGGAGCGGATGGAAATCGCTCGGACGTGCGCCGTTGATGCAAGCTTGAACGATCATAAAAAGAGCCTCGCGCTTGGTGGACCGCTTAAGACACCGGGCATCCCAAATTTGGAAACTCGAAGACTTGAGGTGCTGCTGTGACAGTCATTCCCCTTGTTGCCGTGTGATGTCTGGACGTCTTGGCGACGCCGGCCAGAGGACGGCCACGTGATCTCGTGGCAGCGACCTGACGTCAATCTGCCGCCCGACCCCATTCTTAAGTTAATGGCGGTCGCGTCCTGCTGCAGCCTGTATATCATCTCATTGTCAACGGAAAGGAGCAGGCGCAAGGTGCGGAGGCGGTTCGCAATACTCAATCAGCAATTCGGTGAGGACCCGTATCTTCCGTGCGGGATGCTGACCTGGCGGGCGGATGACATATGCAGCCGCCGGGGGTGGTGGATAATGCGTCATGACCGGCACAAGCGCGCCGGAGGCTATATATTCATGGGTAAGGCAATCAGGCAGGTAAGCGATCCCTAGTCCTGCTGCCGCGGCGGCGACGAGAGCAGGGCCGTTGTCGGCCTTAAAGCGCCCCTGCGGACGAACCGTGATGATCTCGTCGCCATCCATGAGTTGCCAGGCTTCGGTGCCCTGCATGAGGGCCTCATGAGCGACGAGTTCCTCCGGCGTCTCGGGCGACCCATGCGCCTTGATGTAGTCCGGGCTGGCGACGAGCTTCCCATAGAGTGGTCCGACGCGTCTTGCGATTAAGTTGGAGTCCTGAAGATAGCCAACCCGTATCGCACAATCATAACCCTCTGTGATGAGATCGACGAAGCGATCACTGTAGCACGTGTGGATTTGGAGCTGGGGGTGGCGGCGCGCCATTTCCGCGAGGATGGGAGCGAAGTGAGTCTGGCCGAAAGAAAGCGGCACGGCGACTCGCAAGCGGCCGCGAAGGTCACCAGCGGGTAGGATCGTTTCCTTGGCCACGTCGATCTCGGCACAGACTCTCGCTGCATAATCTCGGAACGTGGCCCCTRCTTCCGTGAGAGCGGCGCCCCGGGTGGTCCGTGCAAGAAGCTGGACACCAAGTTCTGCTTCAAGCCGGAAGAGCCGCCGACTGACGATTGACTTGGAGACGCCGAGCCGGAGCGCAGCAGGCGAGACTCCCCCGGCATCAGCCACTTCCACGAAGGTCTGCAGTTCTTCGATGTCCATTTAGCGTTCCCCTTTCCGCGACACAGCTTGCCATAAAAGGGTGCTACCGCATCCCGGATAGGAACGGCAATACTGCTTGCAGGCAACGTCGCCCCTGGCGCATGTCTCCCGCAAAACCAATGCCGCTCATGGGCGGCAGCAAAGGAAGTAATAATGACCTTTCGTAATGGCCTTGCTTCGCTTCTTCGTCCCGAAGATTCGGTACTCGTTCTGATCGACCACCAGCCTTACCAGCTCACGAACCTGAACAGCCACGATCCGCAGGCGGTGGTCAACAATTCGACGGCCCTGGCGAAGGCCGCGAGAGCTTTCGGTGTTCCCACCATCCTGACGAGCGTGATCGCCGATCGGGGCGGTCTGATCTTCCCGCAAATCACCGATGTCTTCCCGGGCCAGGAGGTGATCGACCGGACGTTCATCAATACCTGGGAAGACAGGAAGGTCGTGGACGCGGTCAAGGCGACCGGCCGCAAGCAGCTGATCATCGCCGGCCTGTGGACCGAGGTATGCGTCGCGATGCCGGTGATCCAGGCGCTCGGCGAAGGCTGGGATGTGACTGTTATCACCGACGCGTCGGGGGGCACGTCGGTCGAGGCCCACGAGGTCGCCATCCAGCGCATGATTGCGGCTGGCGCGAACATGATGACCTGGCTGGCGTTGGCGTCCGAATGGCAGCGCGACTGGGCTCGGACCGAGCACGCCGCAGAGTTGACGGAGGTGCTCAAGCAGCATGCCGCTGGTAGCGGTATCGCGTACCTGTGGGAGCAGCAGCTGCTCAACACGCCTGTGCCTCGCAACGCAGGATGATCTAAGGGGGGATGCAGAGATTCTCGAACGACGCGTTGCGAAGGCTGATTGCTTATCGAGCCTCTTCATCCCCTCTCAATCGGAAGGCCGTCCATGCCTGGATGCTCGCGGTCGGCATGTTGATCGCGTTGCAGGCACCGGGTCAGCCCTAGCAGGATGGCACGGCTTACGATGGGGACTACGTTAATGATGCCCTTCGGTTCGACGCTGGCGGAAGCATTGACTCCCTGCACCGCAACGAGCTTGGCGTCTCCATCATCACGGGCTTCATCGGGGATCGCCTCATCGCGGACGGATGGTAGTCAACGCGACCATTCCACCCACCCACACAAGCGCCGGCGCGATCACCACCCGCGACCATACCAGCGGCGCGCCGGCCGGTGTTTTCCGGGAAGCGCGCAGCCGTTCATCGGAGGTTAATGCTAATTAACCCAGAATCGCAGCCTGAAAGGATGCGCCGATGAAAATGCTTTTTTCCTCACTTGCAGCCATGATCTTGGCTGCATCTTTCGCCCTGCCGCTAAACGCCGCGCCGATCGTCGTGCCGAACGCAGTACATATGCACACCCCCGACGTCGAGCAGATCAAACACCGTCGCCACGGTAATGGACACGCGTATGGCCACTGGAAGAGAGACCGGTACGCTTACCGCGACTGCCGGTATTACGGCTCGTGCTATCGTCCGCGGTACTACGGCAGTCGCAACTATTACAGCAGCCGCGACTATTACGGCTATCGCGACTATTACCCCTATCGTCGTCGGTCAGGTGTGACCGTGTATTTCGATTTTTAGTCGGCAGTGCCACGGACACCAACATTGGCGCCCCACAGTGCGCCTTCGGCCTCACGAGTTGCGCTGCCAGGAGATTAAGGGCAGGGATGGGGATTATCGGCAGTAGCCACAGAACGGTCTTGGATAAAAAGAAAGGGCCGGGCGAATGCTCGCGCCGACCCTTCTTTGATTGCGTCAGCACGGTGCCAGTACATCCGTGGTCACCAGCAAAAGCCATCTGATAGATTGAATTTATGCGCCTCGTGAATTTTTGCAAGGATTAGAGGGTGCTGATTTAGGGCTAGGTGAGGGAGGCGCAATAGCCACTGTACGACGAGAAGTACGACACGCGCTCTAAGGGCGCTAGTTGCTTGGCCGATCCGTCCAATCGATCATCGGGGCGACCGCAAACGGAAGCCCTTCCATAGCGCGCCGATGCCACTTAGATGGAACCTGCCGTTATGATAAGCGCGTAATTCTTGGCAGAAAATCTGAAACTACCTAACAAAATCAATGATCTATGGCGGAAGAGGTGGGATTCGAACCCACGGTACGGTTTCCCGCACGCCGGTTTTCAAGACCGGTTCCTTAAACCACTCGGACACTCTTCCATCTGATTGAAAGGTTGAGACATCAACATTCTGTTGATTTCCACCAACCGGCCTTTGCGGCCGATTTGCTACCCAATCACTCGATGGCTGGCTTTTTAGCAGCTTTGATCGCAGCGTCAACTTGCTCTGCAGCATTTGCCAGCATCTTCGCTGTGACGTGCGAATAGCTCGAGCGTGAGCCGATCTTCGGTGTTCTTCAGCCTGCGCGGGCCGATCGCAGTTCCGGCGCAAGAGTGCTGCTGGTCAACCCGTTGCTGCCGAACAGCTCAACCCTGTTGCGACCCGTGTTTTTGGCAATGTAGAGCGCCTGATCTGCACGTTTCTGGACGTTTTGTTCGGTCAGACCCGCTTCCCAAAGTGCCACACCTGCACTGACGGAAGGGGTGACCTGATTTCCTTCGAAGACAAGGCTCACGGCGTTGACCGCCTCGCGTATCCGCTCAGCGAGCGCAAAAGCAGAAGATTGCGTTTGGCCGCAAAGAAACAGGCTGAATTCCTCGCCGCCCAGCCGGCCGAACACACAGGAAGGGGGGACACTCTGAGCAATCGTCCGAGCAACATTTATGAGAACGACATCGCCTTTGTCGTGTCCATACATATCGTTAACACGCTTGAAAAAGTCGATATCGATAAGGATGAAGGCGTCTCCCGGGCCGAGGCTTTTCGGAAGGGAATTGAAGAAATGCTGCCGGTTGGGAATGCCGGTCARCATATCGGTATTTGCAAGTCTGATAAGCTTCTCTTCGGCTCTTGCCTGCACGAGGACGAGCACGAATAGAGCCACCGCGAAATGACAGATGATCAGCAGAAAGAATGCGTAGCGCGGCGGAAGGGGCGCATCGTTTGGAAAGATGAAGCCAACGACGACCAAAGCCGAGAGAGCCGTCGCCACCCATATAGAGGCGGAAAGACCAAGTCGCGCGGTAAGACGCTCCTGGAAAAAGTCGCGGGCGATCACGAAACCTGACAAGGCAAGCAGGATGGTGGCGCTGCCATTGAATACGGATGCTCTCAATCCATTGTTCAAATACCATGGGGTGATCGCCGCACTCAGCGTCAGGACAATGGGCAGGAGCAATGGCCACCAGTCTCGTGGAGAGTTTTGACGCCGGCTGAGGCCGAAAAGCCCAACTGCCATCAGCCCGTAGCCATTGGCGCCCAGCGAAAAGCTCCAGAACGTCCTGGCATCATCGGACATGTGAAGGCTCTCATCTAAACCCGCGAGCGTCGAGGCGATCGCCAGCAGAGTGAAACCGAGGGCAAGTACGCCGAGCCCCGGCGTCGCTCCGGAACGCCATCTCACGTAGAAGAAGCAGATTGCTCCGACGATGAAGGAAGACTTGTGTAGAAGAAGGACAGTCGTAAGATCCATTGCCGGAACCCGATATGAGATGAGAAGCGGGGTCCGAATAACGGCTAAAATCTACTTTTCGATGAACGCTGCGTGAGACTGCCGACAGAGACCGTTGGAAGGTCTATTGCGCACATTGGAAATGACTCGCGTTCTCCTCGGCTTGAGCGTTTACTGTGTTGTTCTGGCGGAGGAAACAAACCATGGCCATGTATCTCACGCGCTTCAGCTACACGCCCGAGACGTGGGCGCGGATGATCGAAAACCCCGAGGATCGCCGAGAGGCGGCACGTAGTTACATTGAATCCGTGGGCGGAAAGCTCCATGGGTTCTGGTATGCCTTCGGCGAGCATGATGGTTGGAATCTGTGGGAGGCGCCTGATAACGTATCGATGGCGGCCGTCGCACTTGCGATCGGCGCAGGAGGCGCGCTCAGCTCTATGGAGACCACCGTCCTCCTCAGCGTCGAGGATACGATCGAAGCCTTGGAAAAGGCGAAGTCGATTCGGTATCGTCCACCGGCAGCATAGGGGGCGCGTCCACCGTTTTCCATCCATGTAGAAGATGAGCGTTTCGCTTATCTCGTTCCCGGCGCAAGCTTTCTGTGAATTGCGCCGGCGACATAAGAGCTTTAGTGTCCGTTAGATCCAAGGCCCCTCGGACCGTTGAGTTGGTTCATATCCTCGCTGAGAGATCGAACTGCCTCCATCGTCACGGCGAGTGCTGACATCAGGATTGCGATGTCGTTGTCGTTATCTGGCTGGGAAAGCGCGCGAGATCGAGCATGCAACTGCTGGCTGACCGTCTCGAGCTGCATAATGGTTTCATCGTTCATGGTGATCCTCCAAAGGTCTAACCATCAAAGCCCGCGGCGGCCATTTCRTTCCCAGCCGTAGCGTCAAATACGCGATCCATGTTGCATCACATCCAATCGGCGACGCCATTACCCAGGTTACCGGCGATCGGCGAACAGCCTGAGCACCTTGAGGTTTCGGCATCCTCGTTCAGTAAGGTTTTGAGGGTCTCGGCAAGATAGAAATTCGTGGAGGGATCATTCATCATCGTCTTGCGCCATAGGCGGGGACCCTCCGCCGCGGCGTTGACGGATGATGAGGCTGTCATAACCATCAGCAAGGTCAAGTATTTGAAAATTCGACCCATTCTTATGCACCAACCCGGATGCCGTGCCGCTCGTGAAGCACGCGCAGGCCGTGTTTCAATATGGAGCTTTGGGGGCGTCCGGAAGCGCCCGGATGTTCACCATATGCCCCGCATCGGCACGATGATTTCTGGCTTCATTGCGGCGATGGAATGGCAGGTAGGGAGGGCTCGCGTTAGTGATTTGTAAACCATAATCATTAGAATTGTCGCTATCGCCGCGAAATTGTTCGTAAAATTGCCACGAACTTAGCAAGATTAAAGCCTCATTAGGCGGGCGGGAATAAGGCGTTGTTGGCCCAAGATGGGGCAAGGTTCCTTAACCATAACGATCTTTGAGCGGCGTGGGGCACATGAAACTGGAATACGGGGCGGCGTCTTTCGCAACGACAGCACGGTGGCTGGCAATCTCGGCGATGTGCGCGACAGTGGCAGCGTGTGGCACGACGCAGGCAGTGCCGAAGAAAAAAGCCCACGGCAAAGAATATTTCTCCGAATCCGAATATGGCGTCAAGGCGAGCCCGCGGGTCGCCACCGGCAACAACATCCCCAAGGGCGGCGGCCGCTATATCGTCGGCAACCCTTACGAKGTGAAGGGCAAGTGGTATTATCCGAAGGAAGACTTCGCCTATAACAAGGTCGGCGTCGCCTCCTGGTATGGTTCGGCCTTTCATGGGCGCCTGACGGCGAACGGCGAAGTCTACGACCAGATGCATCTTTCCGCCGCGCATCCGACCTTCCCGCTGCCGAGCTATGCGCGCGTTACTAATCTCGAAAGTGGTTCCTCCGTCATCGTGCGTGTCAATGATCGCGGCCCCTATCACGAAGGCCGCATCATCGACCTTTCCAACAAGACGGCCGACATGCTCGACCTGCAGCACAGCGGCACCGGCAAGGTGCGCGTGCAATATGTCGGCCGCGCCCGCATGGACGGCCACGACATGCCCTATCTGATGGCGTCCTACTCGCCGAAGGGCAGCCGCATTCCCGGCGTCAATCCGGAAGGGCAGATCGCAACCGGCGTGATGGTTGCCTCCAACAGCCGCAAGATCACCCGCGACCAGTTGCAGAGTTCGGAAGACTACGAGACCCCGGCCAACGTGCCGGTGCCGATGTCGGCGACCTCCTATGCCGGCTCGACGCCGAGTGCACGCTACAATGCAGCACCCGCCGCCGCACCCGCTCTGGCACCGGCTGCCCATGTTCTGGTCGCGCCATCGGCACCGTCCTTCAACAATGGCGCACAGGCCATGGACCAGATGATCGTGCTGCCGGAGATCGGTCCGATGCCCTACGATCGGCCTCAGAATTCGCTGGCGCTCGGCTACCAGAACGAGGAGGTGAAGACGGTGACCGTCGATCTCGCCTTCGATGCGGTGATGGTGCGCAATGACGGGCTGACGCAGGATTCGATCCTTGCCGCGGCCAAGCGTCATCAAGCCAAATCCGCCGCGCGCTGAGCATGGCATTGCATCGGATTCTCCCTCGCTCTAACCTCCCGACATACGCCGCTCCATAAATGGAAATTGCGATGCTGAAGCCCGCGCTTCGCCTGCTTGCATGCCTGATGCCGTTCGTCACCGGCGCGTTTGCAGCCGATGGCGGTGCCGCCGGTTTCGCCACCAAGGCGGCGCAGGCCTATATGATCGAGGCTGCCACCGGCACGGTGCTTCTCGCCAAGAATGAGGACCAGGACTTTTCGCCGGCTTCGCTTGCCAAGCTGATGACGATGGATCTCGCCTTCGAAGCGGTGACAAAGGGCCAGATCACGCTCGATACCGAATATCCCGTTTCCGAATATGCCTGGCGGACGGGCGGTGCGCCGTCGCGGACGGCAACGATGTTTGCCAGCCTCAAATCGCGCGTGCGCGTCGAGGACCTGATCAAGGGCGTCGCCATCCAGGGCGCCAATGATAGCTGCATCATCCTCGCCGAGGGCATGGCCGGAAGCGAGCAGCAATTTGCCGTGTCGATGACGCGGCGTGCCCGCGAGCTCGGCATGGAGAAGGCCGAGTTCGGCAATTCCACCGGCCTTCCCGATGGCAAGAGCAAGGTGACCGCACGCGAGATGGTGACGCTCGCCGCCGCCCTTCAGCAGACCTATCCGAATCTCTATCCGTATTTTGCGCAGCCGGATTTCGAGTGGAACAAGATCTTCCAGCGCAACCGCAACCCGCTGCTCGGGCTCGATCTCGGCGCCGACGGGCTTGCAACCGGCTTTACCGAGGGCGAGGGATATTCGATCGTCGCTTCGGTAGAGCGCGACGGCAGGCGGCTGTTTCTGGCGCTTGCTGGCATCGCCTCCGACAAGGAGCGGACGGAGGAGACCAAGCGGGTGCTCGAGTGGKGACTGACGGCCTTTGAGAACCGGCAGATCTTCGCTGAGGAGGAAGTGATCGGTGCCGCCAGCGTCTATGGTGGCACGTCGCGCACCGTCGATCTCGTCGCCAAGGCGCCGGTCAGCGTCTATATTCCGATCAGCAATCCCGACCGGCTGTCGGCGCGTATCATCTATCACTGGCCGCTGACGGCGCCGGTCATGCCGGATACCCAGGCGGGCACGCTGAGGATTTTCGCCGGCAGCCGGCTACTCAGGGAAGTGCCGCTTTATACGGTGCAGGCAGTCGGCGAGGGGTCGCTCAGCAGCCGGGCGGTCGACGCCATGCTGGAACTCGGCGAATCGCTGTTCTTCTCCTGGCTCTGGGACAAGTCCGCGCCCGGTTGAACATTCGGTTTCCAATGCAATTTGCCGGGAAAGGTGAATATGTCGCCGCGGTGAAAGGTTTTCCTCCCTGATATCTTCGGATAGATAGAAGGAGCGGGGCGCGTGCGGCGCCTGGAATGCGGGAAATTGTCATTGTCATCCGGTACGGGATTGTTCGTTACGTTTGAAGGCGGGGAAGGCGCTGGGAAATCCACGCAAATCCGTCGCCTCGCAGAGGCGCTGAAGGGCGAAGGTCACGACGTGCTGGTGACGCGCGAACCAGGCGGTTCGCCGGGTGCCGAGGCTGTGCGCCACGTGCTGCTGTCGGGCGCTGCCGAGGCCTTCGGCACGCGGATGGAGGCGATCCTCTTTGCGGCGGCGCGCAACGACCATGTCGAAGAGGCGATCCGGCCAGCCCTTGCATTAGGCAAGGTCGTGCTCTGCGACCGCTTCATGGATTCCTCCCGCGTCTACCAGGGTATTACCGGCAATCTCGAGCCCGATTTCATCGAGACACTGCAGCGCATTGCCATCAACGGCGTCATGCCGGATTGTACCGTGATCCTCGACATCCCCGCCAAGGTCGGGCTGGAGCGGGCGCAGAAGCGCGCTGCCGCCGACGGTCCCGATCGCTTCGAAAAAGAGCGGCTCGAAACGCACGAGAAACGGCGCGAGGCCTTTCTCGATATCGCCGCCCGCGAACCGGAGCGCTGCCACGTGGTCAACRCCATGCAGACGGAGGAGGCGATCGCCGCCGAGATCCTGGCGATCGTCAAACAGCTGCTGTCGCCCGCAGGCCGTTTGCGAATGCCGGAAGCCGCCCATCATGAGTGAAGCCCATTATGAGTGAGGAAAGGCCCGGACTGCTCGACGGCGCCATTTGGCCGGGGGAAAATACCAGGCTGTTCGGCCATGAAGAGGCGGAGGCGTTCCTGGCGCAGTCCTACCGGTCCGGCAAGGGCCACCACGCCATCCTGATCGAGGGGCCGGAGGGCATCGGCAAGGCGACGCTCGCCTTCCGCTTCGCCAATCACGTGCTCTCGCATCCTGATCCCGAGACAGCGCCGGAGACGATCGGCGATCCCGATCCTGCCTCTCCCGTCAGCCGGCAGATCGCTTCCGGCGCCTCGCATAATCTGCTGCACCTTGCCCGGCCGGTAGACGAAAAGACCGGCAAGGTGAAATCGGCAATCACCGTCGACGAGGTGCGCCGCGCCGGCAAGTTCTTCTCGCAGACGTCTGGCACCGGCAACTGGCGGATCGTCATCATCGATCCTGCCGACGACATGAACCGCAATGCAGCCAACGCCATCCTGAAGATCCTGGAAGAACCGCCGAAGCGGGCGCTGTTCCTGGTGCTCTCGCATGCGCCGGGACGGCTGCTGCCGACGATCCGCTCGCGTTGCCTGCCGCTGAAACTGGTGCCGCTTGCCGACGATGAACTCGTCGCGGCCCTTGCCCATCTCGGCATTTCAGGCGAGAGCGGGGCAGTGCTTTCGGCCGCCAAGGGCAGCGTCGGTGAGGCGCTGAAACTCCTGAACTACGGCGGTGGCGAGATCATTGCCGCCTATGACGAGATGCTTGCCGCCGAGGGGCCGACGGCCCGCAAGGCGATGCATCGGCTGGCCGACGCGCTTTCAGGCAGGGAAAGCGACACGATCTTCGATTTCTTCGTCAGCCATGTCGGTGACGACATCATGAACCGCGCCCGCGCGGCAGCGGGCGAGGGGCAGATCGCCGCGGCGGAGCGGCTGGCGCGGCTCTATTCCGAGATCACCGAGCGGCTCACCATTTCCGATGGCTACAACCTGGACCGCAAGCAGACGATCATCAGCATTCTCGCCGATATCAAGCAGCCAGGCCTTTAAAGCGCGTCAGCGCTGACACTTTCGGCACCGTGCTCTGATCAGCCGGTCAATAGCTTCAATGCGACGACAGCAAGCGTGGCGGCAAGGACGATGCGGATGGTGCGTTCGTGCAGCTTCGGCGCCAGAAGGCTGCCGATGATGATGCCGGGGATAGAGCCGATCAACAGGGCAAGCAGCATCGGCCAGTCGATCTCGCCGATCAGCCAATAGCCCGTACCGCCGATCAAGGTGAGCGGTACCGCATGGACGATGTCGGAGCCGACGATCTCGCGCACATCGAGCCTGGGATAAAGGATCAGCAGGATCGTCACACCCAGCGCGCCGGCGCCGACCGAGGTCAAGGTGACGAGGACGCCGAGAACGAATCCGAGAATGACGGTGAGGGCGAGGATGGTCGTCGGCTTCGGCGGCGTTCGGTCGCCGATGGCGCGGCGTGCCAGCTCGAGGATCGGGCCTCGGAAGACCAGCATGATCGCGGTCATGACGAGAAGCCAGCCGAGCGCCGTGGTGATCGTATTGGTCACGCCGATGCTTTTGCGATCGACGCCGGCCAGCAGCCAGAGCATCAGCAGGGCGGCCGGCAGGCTACCGGCTGCGAGGCTGCCGACGATCTTCCAGTTGACCCGCCCATGCATGCCGTGAACGGCCGTACCTGCCGTCTTGGTGATCGCCGCATAGAGAAGATCTGTGCCGACGGCGGTGGCGGGATGGACGCCGAAGAGCAGCACCAGCACGGGCGTCATCAGCGAGCCGCCGCCAACGCCGGTGATGCCGACGAGAGCGCCCACAAACAGGCCGGAAAGCGAATAGAGCGGCTGGAATGTCAAACAAGCGCCCCTGACGGCGCGCGGCGACGACCATTCCGGTAGATGAAAACTGGCACTTCGTTCTGTCCCGCCCTCTTTTCCATGACCGGTAGATTGCGGCAGAAGCTGAGTCAAGTTCACGCCCCAGCGTCCCGGAAATCATTGGCGGCGGTAAAACTTGATGTTTCGCTTGACGGTGACATGCGCTAAGAGCGGCTGACCATTTTTATAGAGTTAGCCGGACATTGGCCGCCATGACAGACAAGACACCCTTCTACATCACCACCGCGATTTCCTACCCCAACGGCAAGCCGCATATCGGCCATGCCTATGAGCTGATCGCGACGGATGCGATGGCGCGCTACCAGCGCCTCGACGGCAAGGATGTGTTCTTCCTGACCGGCACCGACGAACACGGCCAGAAGATGCAGCAGACGGCGCGCGCCGAGGGGATCACCGCGCAGGCGCTCGCCGACCGCAACTCCGGCGAATTCCAGGCGATGGCGACGCTGCTCAACGCTTCGAACGATGATTTCATCCGCACCACACAGGAGCGTCATCACGAGACGTCGCGCAACATCTGGAAGCTGATGGCCGACAATGGCGACATCTACAAGGACAGCTATGCCGGCTGGTATTCGGTGCGCGACGAGGCCTATTACCAGGAAAACGAGACGGAGCTGCGCGCCGACGGCGTGCGCTACGGGCCGCAGGGCACGCCCGTCGAGTGGGTGGAAGAGGCAAGCTATTTCTTCAAGCTCTCCGAATACCAGGAGAAGCTGCTTGCCCATTACGAGGCAAACCCCGACTTCATCGGTCCAGCCGAGCGCCGCAACGAGGTGATCTCCTTCGTCAAGTCAGGCCTCAAGGACCTCTCGGTCTCGCGCACGACCTTCGACTGGGGCATCAAGGTGCCCAACGATCCCGCCCACGTCATGTATGTCTGGGTCGACGCGCTGACCAACTACATCACCGCGACCGGATATATCGAGGACAGGAACGGCCCGCGGGCGAAATACTGGCCGGCCGACGTGCACATCATCGGCAAGGACATCATCCGCTTCCACGCCGTCTACTGGCCGGCCTTCCTGATGTCGGCGAAGCTGCCGCTGCCGAAGCGGGTGTTTGCCCACGGCTTCCTGCTCAACAAGGGCGAGAAGATGTCGAAGTCGCTCGGCAACGTCGTCGATCCGGTCAATCTGGTGAACCATTTCGGCCTCGACCAGGTGCGTTACTTCTTCCTGCGCGAAGTGTCCTTCGGCCAGGACGGCAGCTATAGCGAAGAGGCGATCGGCACCCGCATCAACTCCGACCTCGCCAACGGCATCGGCAATCTCGCCAGCCGGTCGCTGTCGATGATCGTCAAGAATTGCGACGGCAAGATCCCGGAATGCGGCGCGCTCAGCGACGAGGACAGAGCGATGCTGGCTGAGGTCGACGCGCTGCACGCCTCGACCCGCGAGGACATGGGCAAGCAGCAGATCCACCGGGCGCTCGCCTCGATCATTTCGGTCGTTTCCGAGACCGATCGTTATTTCGCCGGCCAGGCGCCGTGGGCGCTGAAGAAGACCGATCCGGAGCGTATGGGCACCGTGCTTTACGTGACCGCCGAAGTCGTGCGCCAGATCGCCATCCTGCTTCAGCCCTTCATGCCGGAATCATCCGGCAAGCTGCTCGATCTTGTCGCGGCAGCTGCAGACAAGCGCGATTTTGCTGCCCTCGGCGAAGCCGGCCGTCTGGTTGCCGGAACGGCCCTCGAAGCGCCGACGCCGGTCTTCCCGCGCTACGTGGCTCCGGAGGCTTAAGGCCGTGCTGATCGACACGCATTGCCATCTTGATTTCGCCGACTTCGAGGCGGAGCGGGACGAGATCGTCGCGCGTGCGCATTCGGCTGGTGTTGCCCAGATGGTGACGATCTCGACGCGGGTGCGCAAGCTCGAGACGCTGCTTGCCATCACGGAGAAATATCCCTCGGTATTTTGCTCCGTGGGCACGCATCCAAACAATGCCGACGAAGAGCTGGATATCCAGACGGAAGAGCTGGTGCGACTCGCCAATGTCCATCAGAAGGTCGTCGCGATCGGCGAGGCCGGTCTCGACTATTTCTACGATACGCAAAAGCCTGAGGACCAGCAGACCGGCTTTCGGCGCCATATCGCGGCGGCGCGGGAAACGCAGCTGCCACTCGTCATCCACAGCCGCAGCGCCGACGAGGACATGGCTGAGATCCTGACCGAGGAAAGCGGGAAGGGGGCCTTCCCCTTTATCCTGCACTGCTTCTCGGCAGGCCCCGAGCTTGCCAAGACCGGCGTCGCGCTCGGCGGATACATCTCCTTCTCCGGCATTTTGACCTTCCCGAAATCGGAAGAGCTGCGAGAGATCGCCAAGACGGTCCCGCATGAGCGGCTGCTTGTGGAAACGGACGCGCCCTATCTGGCGCCGAAGCGCTGGCGCGGCAAGCGCAATGAGCCGTCCTATGTCGTTAACACGGCAGAGGTGCTCGCCGATACGATCGGCCTTTCCTATGAAGAGGTCGCGCGGATTACGACGGAGAACGCTTTCCGCCTGTTCTCGAAGATGCCGAGGATCTAGCGGCGTGCTCTACCGGCGGCGTTTCACCATTCTGGGCTGTTCGTCGTCACCGGGCGTGCCGCGCATCACCGGCGACTGGGGCGCCTGCAATCCCGACAATCCGAAGAACCGGCGCACGCGCGCCGCCTTCATGGTGCAGCAATTCGCACCGGATGGCGGGGTGACGACCGTTGTCATCGATACCGGGCCGGATTTCCGCGAGCAGATGATCAGGGCAGGTGTCGATCATGTCGATGCCGTGCTCTACACCCATCCGCACGCCGACCATATTCATGGTATCGACGATCTGCGCGGCTATTTCCACAATACGCGCCGCCGAGTGCCGATCTTTGCCGACCAATTTACGATGGACAGGCTGCGCGAAGCCTTCGGCTATTGCCTGGAGACGCCGCCGGGCAGCAATTATCCGCCGATCGTTCTGCCGATCGTCATCGAAAATCTCGATGAACCTCTGGAAATCCACGGCCCCGGAGGCACGATCACGTTTCATCCGCACATCCAGCAGCACGGAGACATCCACTCGCTCGGATTTCGTATCGGCGATGTGGCTTATTGCAGCGATATCAGTGACTTCCCGCCGCAAACTGTCGAGAAGCTTAAAGATCTCGACGTGCTGATCATCGACGCGCTGCAATATACCTATCATCCGAGCCATCTGTCGCTGGAACAGTCGCTCGACTGGATCGGCCGGCTGAAGCCGAAACAGGCGATCCTCACCCATATGCACACGCCGCTCGATTACGACGTGGTGATGGCTGAGACGCCGGACCATGTGGTGCCGGCGTATGACCAGATGAGCTTCGAGATCGGGGTCAGAGCCAGGGCCTGAGCCCCGACACTGCTTGCAGGGTCACTGCATATAAGGCAGAACCTCGACGGCGCCGCGGTGGATCATGTCAAGCGAGACATAGAGGATGATCAGCAGACCGACATAGGCGATCCAGCGATGGTTGTTGAGCAAGCGCGCGATCAGGTTTGCGGCGATGCCCATCAGCGCGATCGACAAGGCAAGACCGATGACCAACACGCTCGGATGTTCCCGTGCAGCACCCGCAACGGCCAGAACGTTGTCGAGCGACATCGAGACGTCGGCGATGACGATCTGGGTCGCCGCCTGGAAGAAGGTCTTTCTCGGCGCGCCTTCGGCACCCGCCGCTTCGTGGTTCCCGCCGTGACCGGCGCGAAGCTCGCGCCACATCTTCCAGCAGACCCAGAGCAGCAGCAGGCCGCCGGCCAGTAGCAGACCGACGATCGCCAGCAGATAGACTGCGACGCTGGCAAAGAGAATACGCAGTACGGTTGCGGCCAGAATGCCGACGACGATCGCCTTGCGGCGTTGCGTGGCCTCCAGGCCGGCAGCGGCAAGGCCGATAACCACGGCGTTGTCGCCGGCGAGAACGAGGTCGATAGCGATGACCTGCAGCAAAGCCGTCAGACCGGCTGCCGTAAAGATGTCCATATGAATTGTCCCCAATGCGTCAAAGCCGTGCTAGCGTTTCGAAGGTTTGACGTCAACCGCTGAGGGATTTCGCAGCCGGCGCAATTTGTGGCTCTGCGCATCTGATGGCAGGCGACGTTATGGAACCGCAGGCGATATGGCAGAGCATCGCCATTCCCGTGGAACATTCAACTCAGCCACCGGTTCTTCAGGTCAGGAAACCAGACGTCAGCCAGACTTCGGCCAGAGGTTGGCCAGACTTCGGATTGGCGGCTGGATCTGCACACCGAGAGGAGAGCCAAATGCGCAGCATTTACAACGATACCAACCCGGCCTTTTCAGGCC